>JAKSMO010000004.1 GCA_024400545.1 Bacteroidales bacterium
TGGCTTTGCCCATCAGATTGGTGCTCAGGGCATATTCCACTTCCAAGTCGCGCACTGAAAGCAATATCTCACGCTCCGGCGCGGGGGCGTTATCTACTTCCGGTACATCCACCTCCGGCTCGCGGCCCTCCAAAAAGTCCTTCACCGTAGGCAGCCGCCTAGGGCGGGCATCTAATGGCGGACGGCAAGCCAACAAACCCTTAGTGTAGGCATGCTGAGGCTGGTAGAGCACCTGCTGTGCCGGCCCTTGCTCCACAATCTCGCCCCGATACATCACCGCCACATCGTCGGCGATCTGCGCAATCACACCCAAGTCGTGGGTGATAAATATAATACCTATATTATATTTGGCCTGCAGGCGTTTGAGCAGGTTAAGGATGGCCTTCTGCACCGTCACATCCAGTGCCGTAGTGGGTTCGTCGGCAATAAGCAGATCGGGATGGCAAATAAGGGCCATAGCTATCATCACTCGCTGTTTCTGACCTCCGCTAATCTCGTGGGGATAGCTGTCGAAAATCTTGTCGGGACGCGGCAGCATCACCTCCTCAAACAATTCCAACGCACGACGGCGGGCCTCTCGGGCACTCACCTTTTCATGCTGTTGCAGCATTTCAACCACCTGTGCCCCACATTTCTGCACAGGGTTCAGACTCGTCATAGGCTCTTGGAAAATCATGGCGATATGCCTACCGCGGTATTTGCGGCGATCATCTTCGGCAAGGGCCAGCAAATCTACCGCCTCATCGCTGCCCGACGCGGTGAAAAAAGCCCTGCCTTCCACCTTGCAGAGCGGCATCTTGGGCAACAAACCCAACAAACTCATTGAACTGACAGATTTGCCGCTTCCCGATTCGCCCACAATGCCGAGGGTGCGACCCCTTCGAACCTCATAACCAACGCCTTTAACAGCCATATTGTAGTTGCCTTCGTGCAAGAATCCGACCCGCAAATCCTCCATTCGCAAAACGATATCGTCATTCATTTCCTAAAAATTTTTACTAAAAACGCAAAAAAAGTTTTTTTATTTGAAAAAAAGAGCGTAAATTTGCAAAAAAATTTAACGATGTTTATCGAAAACCAATTCGTATAACACCTATCATCAACATAAAAAACATTGCTATTATGACAAAATCTGAAGAATTCATGGAAATGGAAGCCCGCTATGGCGCGCACAACTATCATCCCCTGCCCGTTGTTCTGGCCAAAGGTGAAGGCACCTTTGTTTGGGACTGCGAAGGCAAACGCTACTTTGACTTCCTTTCAGCCTACTCCGCCGTCAACCAGGGCCATTGCCACCCCAAGATTGTCAAAGCCATGTGCGACCAGGCACAGCAGCTCACCCTCAGCAGCCGTGCTTTCTACAACAACTGCCTTGGTGAATGGGAGAAATACGTGACCGAATATTTCGGCTACGACAAAGTGCTGCCCATGAACACCGGTGCCGAAGCCGACGAAACCGCCCTGAAACTGGCTCGCCGTTGGGGTGTTGTTAAAAAAGGCATCAAGAACGACGAAGTGATGATCATTTGCTGCGAAGGCAACTTCCACGGACGCACCATCACCATCATCACCATGAGCAACGACCCCGAGAGCTATGCCAACTACGGTCCTATGACTCCCGGTTTCAAACGCATCCCCTACAACGACCCCGACGCTCTCGAAAACATCCTCAAAGAGTGCGGCGACAAGGTTGCTGGTTTCCTCGTAGAGCCCATCCAGGGTGAAGCAGGTGTGTATGTTCCCGACGATGGCTACCTGAAAAAATGCTACGATATCTGCCACAAATACAACGTTCTCTTCATGGCCGACGAGGTGCAGTGCGGTATTGCACGTACCGGTAAGATGTTGGCTTGCGACCACGAAGGTGTTCGCCCCGACATCCTCATCCTCGGTAAAGCTCTCGGTGGCGGCGTAATGCCCGTTTCCGCTGTTTTGGCCGACGACGACATCATGCTCAACATCAAACCCGGCGAGCACGGCTCCACTTTTGGTGGCAACCCCATCGCTGCCAAGGTCAGTATTGCTGCCCTCCAGGTCATCAAAGACGAGCACCTGATGGAGAATGCCGAGCGCCTTGGTAAGATTTTCCGTGAGGAGATTTCCAACTTCAAGAGCCCCCTCATCGAGAAGGTTCGTGGTAAGGGTCTGCTCAACGCCGTCATCATCAAACCCCACAAGGGCAAAGAGGCTTGGGATGTATGCCTGAAGATGCGCGACATGGGCGTGCTGGCAAAACCCACCCATCAGCACATCATCCGTTTCGCTCCTCCTCTGTGCATCACCGAGGAACAGCTCCGCGAAGCCATCGAAATCATCAAGCAAGCTATCGCTTCTTTCGAATAATCGATATCACAAAAAAGTGGGGTGCCATCCGGTACCCCACTTTTTTTTTTGCACCATACCGGCGCACGATATATCCCCTTCTATTACTGCACCAGCCCTAGGTTCTTCTTGGCCTCGGGAGTAAACTCAAACAATGGAGCTACCTTAGGACAATTGTCCACTTCATCACAATCGCCACAAGTGTCGTAGCCTTTGCTTTGTACACACTGGCGAATTTGGCACATCGACTGGCAAAAAGCAAACTTCACGCCCTCAGTTCTACACCCCGTGCAGTTGATGGTCTCGGGCGTAATCTGGTCGGTATTATTCATTTCACACCATTTCTTTGCCACCTCACTACGCAAGGCGTCATCATTTTTCATTGTGGCAATACGAGCTTCGCACGACTCGCAATCCAAGCCACAGCAGGCAATAAGGTTGTTCATATTATTTTTATTTTGAAATTTTTAATTTACTCAGATACTCTTTTTGTTCGGCAGTGATGCGGAAACTCTCCCGGGCTTTCTGTATGGTCTTATTGTGAGTCCACGGACTCAGCAGCTGTTTTTCCACAAATGGCAGAGCGGCATCCCACTGCTTGGCCAACGCTGTGGCAAAAAACCATGCCACCATCATCTTCACATAATACTCATCGCTTCTAGCATCTGCCACAATGTGCAGATACTCGGGTTTGAAATCGGCATCCAGAAAATGAGTCATCAGCATCTCCAAACCGAACCGGCACGTATAGGTGTGGTCGGAAATGCTCCATTGCTCAATCTTCTCCATCAGCCTTGGCTTGTGCTTGGCAAAAATCTTGGGCGACATAATATCGCACACCGCCCAGTTATCCACATAAGGCAGAAAAGCGTCGGTAGCCGCCACACAGGCCTCCATATCCTTCATCTGCGAAATCAGCAGGGCGTGCAGCATATTCTCGTCGTAATATTGGTGGGGAAGGGTAAGCAAAAAATCCTCGTAGCCACCACGTTTGAACAGATCCTTGGCATAACTGCGCAATATAGGCACACGCACCCCTATAAACTTCTCCGGAGCAATGCCGGGAGTCAGTTTTGCCTGGAATGCGGCATAATCCTTGTCCTGCAATTCAAAAAGACGATCAATCAATTCCGTCATAGCATTCAATAGTTTACATTTTTATTTCGAGTGCCTGTAGCCTTGTATGTCCTGCCAGTGCCCGCGCGTAAAATCGGGCACTTCCACGGGGGCAAATCCGTGCTCCAACGACAAATATCCCAGTTCGGCCAGGCAGCACCACTCGGCCAGGTCGTACACATCCATATCCAGGGCAAGACCATTGCGCAAGCAATAAATCATGCGTGCGTCCATAATATAGTCCATACCGCCATGTCCGCCCACCTGCTTGGCCTTCTCGTAATATTCCTTCAAAATCGGACTCTCATATTCCTGTTCCAAAGTCTTGCGCTGCTCAGCAGTCATAAACGAATGACCGCTCAGATTGTCGTACTTTCCCGTTAGCGCACCGCCCACCGACTTAGTATCGATAGCATACCCCTCCACGGGATATTTGTTGGCAAAGCCCTTAGTGCCCGTCAGCTGATACAGTCGGTTGTAGGGTTGAGGAGTCATCACGTTGTGTTGAATCTCAATCACCTTGCCCTTGGCTGTGCGTATCAGGGTGGTTGTGTGGTCGCCGTTGCTGAAAGCAGGACATTCCTCGCCCGAATACTGCTTCACCAAGTCTTTGCCGCGAAACGATCTTGTGTCCATAGCCACCAAAGTCTGCATCCTGTCGCCTCGGTGAATATCCATCAGCTGCGCTACAGGTCCCAACCCATGGGTGGGATACAGGTCGCCGCGAAAGTCTTTGTTGTATCGCAGCCGCCAACCCAACTTATCATCGGCACCGTTCTTCCAATAAGCCATCCAGTATTCGTCCAGTGTGTGGATATAGGCGCCTTGCACACGAATCACCTCGCCAAACAAGCCGTGCTGGGCCATATTCAGCGTGTTAAGTTCAAACTGGTCGTAGCAGCAGTTTTCCAAAATCATACAATGCAGCCGGTTCTTCTCCACCAAGTCCACCAGTGTCCAACATTCGTGCAGCGTCATGGCCGAAGGCACCTCGATGGCCACATGCTTGCCATGCAGCAAAGCGCATTGCGCCACCAAGAAATGATGATGCCAGTCCGTGGCCACATACACCAGGTCGATATCCTCCTGCTCGCACATCTGCCTGTAGCCATCTTCACCGCTGTAGCATTGCGCTGGCGGCCTATTGTTGTTCTTCAATATCTGCTGACAGGCTTCCACCCGGGCCTCCTCATAGTCGCACAAAGCCACCACCCTGATGCCCTCGATGTGCATATACCGCCCCACAGCGTCGGCACCTCGCATGCCCAACCCCACAAAGGCTATCCGCACCGTATCCATAGGCGCCACATGTAACTGCAGGGCATGTTGCTGACCCTTAGCTCGTTTGGGTGTATCGGTCACAATGGTCTTCCCTTTCCACTTCCAGGGCCAGTCGTAACGTTGATAATATTGTGCTTGCGCCATTGCCTCGACAGCAAATACTGCAAACAATAACAATAAAATAGCTTTTTTTCTCATTGGAATATTTTTTTGCAAAGATACGAAAATATTTTTCACCTTTTGCCGTTTTTATAAAAATAACAAATAATAATAAGCAACCCTCGCTAATCACTATTCACAAATCGAATGAAGAAATATCTGATAATCCTCGCCTCCCTCGTGGCCCTCATTGCCCAAGGCTGCCAACAGCCAATCCAAACCACGTCCGACACCAATCAGCTGCTCGAAGAATGGCGCAACGACCACTTCGGCATGTTTATCCATTTTGGCATCTATTCCCAGCTGGGCGGTATATGGCAAGGCGAGCAAGTGCCTTTCTATGGCGAGCAGATTATGAACCACGCTCGCATTCCCATTGCCGAATACGAGGCTGTGGCACGCCAGTTCAACCCCGACAACTTCAACGCCGACGAGATTGTGTCTTTGGCCAAAGACGCGGGCATGAAATACATCGTCATCACCACCAAGCACCACGACGGATTCTGCATGTTTGCCACCAAGACCACCGATTACAATATTGTTGACTTTACGCCCTACGGCAAGGATGTGGTGGCCCAGCTGGCCGACGCCTGCCATCGCCAGGGCATGAAACTGGGCTTCTATTATTCGCTGCCCGACTGGCATTACCCTCACGGCATCCCCCGCATGGCACCCGACCCCGACACCAAATGCTGGGAACATGTTAACCAAGTGTATTCCCCGCTCGAAACCGTGACCCCCGAGCTGGAAGACTATATCGTGGCCCAGATTACTGAACTCCTTTCGAACTATGGCGAAATCACCACCATGTGGTTCGACATGGGCCTAATCACTCCCGAGCAGAGCCAACGCTTCCGCGACACGGTGAAGAAGCTCCAGCCCAACTGCCTTATCAACGGCCGCATCATGAACAACAAGGGCGACTATATGACCTTGCCCGACAATGGCGACGTGGCTTCCTACGGCGATGTGTTTTGGGACAATCCCGCATCGCTCTATGGCACTTGGGGCTATAAGAGCTGGATCCAGCGTCCGCCACTCGACCAACAGATACAACGCCAGATTTCGCGTCTCACCAGCACTGTGAGCCACGGCGGAGTGTTCCTCCTCAATATCGGACCCGACGGCTCTGGCCAAGTGATCGACTACGAGAAAGAAGTCCTCCACGGCATCGGCAATTTCCTGCGTGCCAACCCCGACACGCTGGATGTCCTCAGTGCCCAGTCTAAGATAGCGCAAGCGCCCCATGTTATTGAAATCGACAAGAACGAGTTTACCCTCACCGCCAACGACGGACTCTACCACGCCGCCCTCGACGGCACAGGCTACATGAGCATCCAGCCGCACTCATGGATCAGCTGGAATATCTCCGCCCGCACTCCGGGCACCTACGAGGTGTTCGTCATCTACGAGCCCGAATACGACGCCAAGACCTATACTATCAGCTACGGCGAACAACTCCTCACCCAAACCCTGCCCGGTGTGGATCGCATGGTGCAGACCTGCTATATGGGCTTGCTGCTGCTCTCTGGCGAGCAAGTGCAGCTCTCGCTGCGCCAAGCCAGTGGGAGCGAGCACACGCCCTCCGCATTGGACCCCTTGGGTCTCAACAACCTCCGTATCGTCTTACGCCGCAAATAACGTTCCCTCGTGCAACGCATACTACTCATACTGCTGGCCCTGCTGCCCGCCTTGGTCTCGGCACAATCGCGCACATGGTCGATTGCTGGCACGGTCACCGACCACCTCAACGGCGACCCACTGCCCTTTGTGCAAATCACGGTGCCCAACTCCAAGATAGGCACCGTGTCCGACATCAACGGCCATTTCGATCTCACCGTGGGCACAGCCGACACCCTGGTGCAGTTTCGCATGGTGGGCTACCGCACACTCACCCTGCCTATTCCCACCAAGGCTACACAACGCATGAAGGTTACGCTCCAGCCCGATGCCAACACCCTGGCCACGGTCAACATCACTGCCCAACGCAGCAAAAAAGACCGCTACCGCCGCAAAGACAATCCCGCCGTGGAACTAATGAAACAGGTGGTGGCCCACAAAGAGCAGAACCACTTTACTGCCTATCCCCACTTCAGCCGACAGGTGTTCGAAAAGCTCAACATGTGCCTCGACCAGTTCCACCCCGACTTCCAGAAACACGCCTTTTGGAAACATTTTCCTTTTGTGGAGAAATACATCGACCGGGCCGAGTTCGACGGCGCTGAGATCCTCCACTTCTCCATTCACGAGAAAATGAGCCAGCAGGAGTACGTGTATGGCCGCATGCGCACCCTTGTCACCGCCCACCGCGCCGACGGCATTGACGCCAACCTATCGCAAGAAGGACTCAACGACGATTTCGACGTGATGTTTGCCCCTGCCGACATCTACGACAACGACATCATGCTCATGTCTGTCCATTTTGTCAGCCCGCTCTCATCCTCGCTCGCCAACACATTTTACCATTATTTCATCACCGATACTGTGGAAATCGACGGCCAGCAATGCATCGAGCTCTCCTTTGTACCTGCCGCCAAAGGCAATTTCGGCTTTGTGGGCTCTATGTACATTGTCAACGACAGCTCTTACGCCGTGCGCCGCTACAATATGCGTGTGCCCGAAGCCGTGGATCTCAACTTTGTGCGCGACCTGAGCGTGCTTCAAGACTTCACACGCGACAGTTCCGGCCGCCTGCTGCCTTCGCGATCCGATGTGTATGGGCGATTCTATGTGGGCAAAAAACTGCGCCAGATCTATGTGCACCAGCTCCGCTACTGCCACCAATATGCCTTCGACTCTTCCGCCACCACGTTGCCCGACTCCATTTTCACCGGCATGGTCACCTCGCACACCCTGCCCAACGCCCACAAGGTGCGTCGCAAACAGTGGAACGAAACCCGCCCCCTGCCCCTCAGCATTGCCGAAACTTTTCTCGACAGTATGCGCTACGAGCTGATGCGCATTCCCTCAATCAAATACACCATACGCACCGCCGAGGCCCTGGCCACCAACTATATTCCTACACACTCCAGCCGCGAGTCGAGCCGTTTCGACATAGGTCCTATCTACAATGTTATCAGCCACAACGGCACCGAAGGACTGCGCCTGCGCCTGGGCGGAATGACCACCGCACAGCTCAACAACCGCAATTTTGCCGACGGATATGTGGCCTACGGATTCAACGACCGCAAAGTGAAATTCAACCTCAACTACATCCACACCTTTGCTCCCAAACGCCGATTCCCCACCGAGTGGCCACTGGGCTACCTGGCCGTATGCGCGGGCTACGATATTGAATCGCCGGGCATGTCGTTTGACCAATACGCACGCGACAATTTCCTGATGTGGACCGACCGTGAAACGCCTGCCCAATATGTGGCCGACCTACAGGTGCGGCTGCGCAAGCAATGGCCCTCCAGCATAGGCCTCGACACCTGGGTGGGCACCCAGCACATCACCCCCACGGGTATGCTCAACTACTACCGCACCACCAACGACGGGACCGAACGCGTAAACAATATCTGGCACACACAATGGGCCACCAGCCTCAGCTTCACCCCCCATGCCACCAACCGGGGTGGCCGTTCGGGCGAGACCTCGCTGCTCAACCTTGCCGGCAACGCATCCTCCTTCAGTCTGCGACACGAAATGGGATGGCTCGACCACTTTTACTACAACCGCACCACAGCCTCCTACTATGCCCGCCTTTGGCTCTCGGCCTTCGGCTACATCGACCTCCGTGCACAAGGCGGCATCATCTGGAACTCGGTGCCCATGCCCAAACTGTTCACCCCTTACGGAAATGCCTCCGACCTTCTGATAGAAGGTTCTTTCAATACCATGCGCCCCATGGAGTTTATGATGGACCGCTACCTATCGCTCATGGCCACCTATCACCTCAAAGGACTTATCCTCAATCGCATTCCCATTATCAAGCGGCTGCGTTTGCGCGAGGTGCTCTCCTTCAACCTCCTGTATGGCGGCCTCTCATCCAAAAACGACCCCTACCAAGGCCCCGTAGGACTATACCTGCTGCCCGCCAACTCCCAATTCCTCAACCAGCAGCCCTATATGGAATACGGCATAGGCATCGAAAACATCCTCAAGCTTATCCGCATCGACTATGTGCGCCGCCTCACCTACCTCTCCCCCACAGTCTCGCCCCACGCCGTCAAAATCACCCTCCAGTTCACCCTATAGGCCCTGGCCTTTGTGCCATGCCGACCTCATTATATGTTTCCAAGAAAATTCCTCCTACCGAAGCAGGAGGGATTTTATTATATTTATAAGAATTACTTATCTAGCATGAGAAATTACGGCTGCTGAGTCCACGAATCAGCCACAGTAGCACCACATCAACTCCCTTATTCATCCCACATGTTGCCTTTTATCATTCTATTGGTAAGACCTTGAGTAAACATTTGTTTTGCTCATTGACAGGGACATAAAGCGATGCCAATATGGACGTGGAGCGGCATTTGTGAGCACAAAAAAACAGCCATGCAAGCATGGCTGTTCGTTTATGATATGTGATAGTCGGCTAGAGGGTGAAGCGGACTCCGATTTCGTGGATCTTGGTGTCGCCTGTAGCGTAGGTGGGCACGAGGTTGAAATAGAGTTCGGTGCCGGGGGCGAAGATCAGCCAGCGGGTCTGGGTGCCGATGGCGAGGTCGAAACGGAAGGCATTGAACTTGGCGTTCTCGGCATAGGTTTTCTGGAGGTTGATGCCAGGAGTGACACCGATGTAGGAGCCGTGCTTGTTGTCTTTGTTGACGAAGACCATCTTGAGGGGGAGCACGATGGTGCCGAAGGAGCGATGCTGCTCGTCGCCGTTGAGCTGGTCGGCAGTGATGGTGGCATTGGCGGCAAAGAGGTGACTATAGTAGTACATGCTCTGGCGATAGCCGAGGCCGATGTTGACATCCATACGGCGGGCAATGGGACGATGGTATTCGAAGGTGACACCAAGGTTGATACCTACGCTGTTGTAGAGGCTGTTTTTGGTGTAGATGCGGCGGTCGAGCAGGGCACTAGCATAAGGATCGGCGGTGAAGCCGGGCTTGCGGCCCCACTGGGCATAATGCTCGGCACGTTTGGCCTTCTTTTCGGCAGCCTTGGCCTCTTTGCGGGCTTCGTTCTCGGCCTTGGTCTGTTCGCGCTTCTGGCGGTCCTGCTCTTTCTTTATCTCGTCCTGACGAGCTTTCTCCTGCTCTTTCTGCATACGGGCCTCTTCTTTGGCCTGCTGTTTCTGCAGCTCTTCTTGTTCGCGCTGCTGCTGACGGATAAGGTCCTGCTGCTCTTTTTGCTGCTGTTTCAGCAGGGCTTCTTGCTGACGCTGAATTTCGTCGTCGCTCTGGGCAAAAACGGTGCCGACACTGATGGCCATGGCAACCAAAAGGATGTAAAATTTCTTCATAGCAATATTATTTTTAAAATATTCTGCTTTACTAACGCAGCCATGCATTTTTTATTGTATAAAATTGATAATAGTTATCCTCAATAGCCGTATTTTTGATTGTCTTGCGGTTTAGCGGCTATTTCTCCCTGTTGCGAATGACCCCACTAGTGGAAAACAAGGGCAAGGGCTTCATCCTCACATTTATCTGAGTATCATCGCCACTCACATGCAATTTGGCACGCCAAGGCCAATAGCCCGGTACCCGAGCCGAGTAACGGTATTTGCCAGCCGGCACATCAACATAAGATGTATCTCCGACCCAACAGCTCGGACAATTGAAGTAGAAATCCGACCCCAGGTGTTTGAGTCGAAACCGACCCCATATGTCCCGACTTGGCTTTGACACTGAGGTGACAATGGTCAACTGGCAATATTGAGACTCTTCCAGTTGCGACAGATAGTTGCGCAACGCTTTCACTTCCGGACAATAATGAGCGCCATCACAAGCACAACCACTAGTCATAGCAAAACGTTGTTGCCCTTCAATATAGACAAGCACCCTATTTGTTGGGCCATCAATACAAACCCGATGGGGAGGTATCAACTTGCTGGATGGCAGTCCTGAGACAGCCGCAAGCAAAGCCTGAACTGAATCACGCTGGGCAGGAGTCAGGGGGAATGCTACTTTCTGCACGGTGCCGGAGAAGTCCCATTTCTTACTAATAACCTGGCCTTTATAGTAGCCCATCAATCCGTAGCCCTCAAAGGGATCGGAATGCACAAAAACTATGGCATCACCATCGGCCGGGACAAAAGGCTTTACACCCAGCGAAGACAGGTGCGGCCCATAAAATTCATCTTCAGCGAGACAAAACTCAAGAGAATCCAACAGATTGAAACAGGAATCTGCCCAGGCAAATTCTCCGCACTTGGTGAAATGCGGCAGGATATACCCATACGGGGAGATTTTGCGAGGTAGAGTAACCTTAGGGTTATGTGCCAGCCCGAGGAATCTTTCAATCTGAACAATGGGATAATAAAGATAGCCCAAATGCTTTTTATCTTGACCCAGACAGATGGTAAGGTATTTCAACGCACTGTCGGCAATGGATTTCGTCAACGATTGCGCTTGGCTTTGTTCATTTCGACTGACAAGGTACTCCGAATAATAGTATGCCGACAACTCTTTGTATCGTTTATCCTTCGCCATCGCATTCAGTTGCTGTTGGTCTAGGAAATCTTTGTATCCGCCCACAATTCCACTACTGATCTGAAGCCAGATCGTATCAAAAGAGAAAGTGCCATCATGCTGCAAATTCAGGTTCAGCCGGTCGTAGCACAAACAAGTACACACAAATTGATACTCACCCTTGGGTAGGTCCTTTATGACGAAAGCGCCATCAAAATCCGTCTGAGTTCTTTTCTGTACTTTAAAACCATTCTTAATAACAACATTTGCAAAAGGAACAGGTTCAAGCGACGCCTTATCGAAAACGACACCTCGCAGTTGGTCTGTTTGCGAGTGAGCGCAGCACAGCGCAAGCAAAAACAGTATGACGGAAAATACCTTTTTCATATTCCTTGATATTAATTCAAAAAAAAGGATTTGATTTCTCAAATCCTTTCCTTTTTTGATTGTCGGGGTGAAAAGACTCGAACTTTCGACCCCTTGCACCCCATGCAAGTGCGCTAGCCAACTGCGCCACACCCCGAACAATTTGTTTCGTTTGTGATTCTCATCCTCTCGAAAACGGGTGCAAAATTACATCTTTTTTTTCAATTAGCCAAATTTTTTTTCGTTTTTTTGCTAAAAATATTCTTCATACGTACATAATACTCACTTTATCAATATTTTGCTTCATTCGCTAAATGTGATAAAAAAATGATTTTCACCCGATGCCAAAGCCTGATTTTGGCCCTCGGCATTGCCATTTTTTATCAAAATTTGGGTATTGGAGGGAAGCACGCTATAGAGATAACGCTTTAAATCACTGATTCTATGCTCGATAACCATATTATTAAACATTGCGTCGGCGGTTTGGTCGCAGCAAATTTCGATAGTGAGCATGAGTTTGGGATTGTCTCTAACAAACTCAATAGCAGGCATTATTATACGTTTTCCATCATCAGAAATCTCTACTTCGGCACCCCGATACACATCGCGCAAAGAAAGGCGCACATTGAATGGGAAATGACGGAGGGTGACATTGTGGGTATCGTAAGCCACTAATAGGTCGTCGTTGGCACGGATGGCAGCGATGGCGGTATGGTTGGCGTAGAAGCTGTGTTTTTTGACCTGGAGGAGGTAGTTTTGGCCCGGCTGGACCAACAGTCGGTAGCGACCATTAGCATCGGTGCTGGTGGAGGAAACCACGCGGTCGTCGTTGAACACTCTGACCTCGGCCTCGGGCACAGGACTGCCCTGGATATCGGAAACCACGCCCGTGAGCATCACACCCATGAGACTGCCACTGAAGGAGTAAATCTCTTCGTGACCGGCACGGTTGGTAATCCAGTAGCCTCGCTGCAACTGGGCATCGACGGCAAGCTCGATATCGTTGCTGTCGGCATTGAGGGGATAGGGAAGCCGCTGCACCTGGTAGGTGCCGAAGAGCACGTCGTCAAGCGTAGTGCCCTTACGGAAACGAACGGAGTAGAAATTGTAGCCCGAGGTGGAATTGGGCACGGAGTCGGAGGCAAAGATGAGATAGTCGTTGTAGAAAACGGGGCAGATCTCGTTGCCGGGACCGTTGATCACATTGCCCAGATTGACGGGGCGCGACCACCGCTTGCCATTCCAGAAAGAACACCAAAGGTCGTAGCCGCCCAGACCCACTTTGCCCGATGAGGTGAAGACCATCACGTTGCCGTCGGGCGAGAAGGTGGGATGGAATATGCCTTTACGCCAGGCGCGCAACTCGATAGCGGTGTTCTTGCGACCACGATTTTTGACATGCTCCATGAGAGTGTATTTGCCGCTACGTTCGTCTTTGTGTGAAAAATAGAGGTGGCCATCGCGGGGATTGCGCACCACATATTCGAGCGACTCCCCGAGGAAATGCGGGAGAGTGTCGGGCTGGAGAGCGTAGAGGTCAGTACCCTCTATGGCCGCAGCAACCATTACACCGTTGCTGCAGCCATAAAGACGGCCATCCACCATGGTGAGGTTCTTCACCCCCCAGGGGAGGCGGATATTATCCTGCGCCGCAACCTGAAGTCGTTGGGCCATTGCCATGCACGAGAGCAGCAGCAGGACAAGGGTGAGGACGATACGTTTCATATCAGCAACCAAAAGCTATGGGCAATGCCTCTTTCATCTCGTGAACATAGTGGAACTGGAGACCAGAGAGGTACTGCTGGGGGATGTCTTCGATATCGCGACGGTTGTGCTCGGAAAGGATAATGTCGGTGATGCCGGCACGTTTGGCCGCCAAAATCTTTTCGCGGATGCCACCTACAGGGGTGACAAGGCCGCGGAGGGTGATTTCGCCAGTCATAGCCACATTGGGGAGCACGGCCTGATGGGTGAATGCCGACACCATGGCAGTGAACATGGTGATGCCGGCAGAAGGACCGTCTTTGGGGGTGGCGCCTTCGGGCACATGGATATGGATGTTGGTGTTTTCGAACACATCGGGGTTAATGCCAAGCTGGTCGGCATTGGACTTGATGTATTCGAATGCCAGGGTGGCGGACTCCTTCATCACATCGCCGAGGTTGCCGGTGAGGGTGAGGGTACCTTTGCCCTTGCTGGTGCAGGATTCGATGAAAAGGATTTCGCCGCCTACCTGAGTCCAGGCCAGACCGGTGACCACGCCCACAGTGGGACGGGTGCCGCACTTGTCGCTATTATGGATGGGGAGGCCCAGGATCTCTTTGAGGCTGGCGGGCGAGATAGCGACATCATACTCATCGCCGCGAGCAATCTGGACAGCTCGATGGCGCACCACTTTGGCAATGGCTTTCTCGAGTTGGCGGACGCCGCTCTCGCGAGTATAGTCGTTGATGATGGTGGTCATGACGCTCTTGTTGAGCTTGATGGCCTTCTTGTCCAAGCCATGCTCCTTGAGCTGACGAGGAAGGAGGTGGCGCTGGGCTATTTCAATCTTCTCTTCCAGGATGTAGCCGCCAAGGTCGATAATCTCCATACGGTCGAGCAATGCGGGTTGGATGGTGCTGAGCGAGTTGGCAGTAGCAATGAAGAGTACGTTGCTGAGGTCGTAGTCGAGGTCGAGGAAATTGTCGTGGAACGCATTGTTTTGCTCGGGGTCGAGCACTTCGAGGAGGGCCGAAGTGGGGTCGCCATGATTGCTCATGCCCTGCACCTTGTCGATCTCGTCGAGGACGAAGACGGGGTTGCTTACGCCAGCCTTCTTGATGCCCTTGATGATACGGCCGGGCATAGCGCCCACGTAGGTTTTGCGATGGCCGCGGATTTCCACCTCATCGTGCAGGCCACCAAGGGCCACACGAACATATTTACGTTTCATGGCGGTAGCTATGCTTTTGCCCAAAGAGGTTTTGCCGGTGCCCGGAGGACCCACAAAGCAGAGAATGGGGCTTTTGAGGTCGCCCTTCATCTTGAGCACAGCAAGGTGCTCGATGATGCGCTGCTTGACTTTCTCCATGCCGTAGTGGTCTTTGTCGAGCACTTTTTGCGCACGGTCGATATTGATGCTATCGTGGCTCATCTTGTTCCAGGGAAGCTCGGTGAGGAGTTCGGCATAGTTGTACTCCACAGTGAAATCGGGAGTTTGCGGGGGTGTGCGGCGCAGCTTCTGCACACTGCGGCCAAAAGCATCGTCAACATAGTTGGGCCAGTCGGCTTCGGCAGCCTTTGAGAAGAGCGATTCGAGCTCGTCGGCACCCATCTGAGGGCCATTCGCGCCCAGTTCTTCCTGAATCATGCGCATTTGCTGATGGAGGAAATACTCATGCTGCTGGCGGTCCATTTCCTGACGGGCGCGATTCTTGATATTGTTGCACGACTCCAAGAAGGACTGCTCGCGGTTCATCTCGTCGATAAGCTCGCTGAGACGCTGCTCGACACCAAAGATTTCGAGCAGATTTTGTTTGCGATAGTTATTGATGCCAATGCGGGAGCACATGAAGTTGACCAAGATGGTATCACTCTGGATATTCTTGAGCGATTTTTTGATATTCAAATCCTTGGACTCATACTTGGCCTGTTGTATTTCGGAGAAGATATTGACAGCCTCGCCGACCAAGTGGTGGAAAGCCGCAGGGTTGGAGATAGGGATGTTCTCATCTATCGGCTGAACTGTGCACTTATAGTAAGGATTGGGGTCGGTGATGGATTTGAGGCGGCATTTCATGGTGCCCTGGATGACGGCCAGGAGGTCGTCGTTGGGCATTTCAACCAAACGGAGCACACGACCCAGCACGCCTACTTCGCACATATCGTCGAAAGTGGGCTCTTCTACTTCGTTGACCTGCGACACACAGGCTATAAGCATCTCCTTTTTCTCGGCTTCGCGCATAAGTTTGATGGATGAGCTACGGCCGATGACAATGGGGATTACCACACCGGGGAACACCGTGTTGCCACGCACAGGTAAGAGGGGGAGTTCGTCGGGCACATTCTCCTCATAAAGCAAGAAAGACTCATCGGACTTAGCCACCACAGGGATGACCTCGGCTTTTGAAACAAATCCCACTTCGGAATTGTTGTCGTCGTTTTTCTTATTCATATAATAAAATAGTTGTTCAAAAATTAATATATTTTTTGCATCCACACATCAGCAAGCCGTCCGACTCTGACTTCGCCACTCCCCTACCCTAGTCGAAAAGATTTGCCGATGCGATAGATGACGTTATTTTCAGGTCTTGTCTTTTTCGTCGTTCTTCTTTTCAATATACCGCTCGATATTTTTGACTATCCAGTTGATGAAAAGAATCACGAACACAGCCACTGCCGCATGGCGCCACATGCCGTAGCCGCATAGGCAGCCCACGGCAGCGCTGCACCACACCGTGGCGGCACTGTTCAATCCATGGATGGTGAACCCATCCTTCATAATGACACCGGCGCCTAAAAAGCCGATGCCCGTAACCACCTGCGACAGTACGCGCAGATTATCGTTATTGACGGGGCCTCCGCTTTGCATGGAGGTATATATCACGCTCTCCGACAATAAAATGAACACACAGGCACCCACCGACACCAGAGCATTGACCGCCAAGCCTGCATTGCGTTTGCGCAGCTGACGTTCGATGCCGATGGCAATACCTGCCACCAAAGCACAAAGGAGTCGGTTAAAAAAAATATCTATCGGCATACCTGCTAGACTACAATTTGCGTGCTAAATTGTTGTTTTGTGACAAAGTGACAAAAGATGGCAGAATCAGTCGGCCTCGCCGGCCAGAATAACCACGATTTCACCTTTCACTTCTTTGGCGGCGAAATGGCTATGCACTTCGCGCAACGTGCCGCGGGCCGTTTCGGCGTGAAGCTTACTGATTTCGCGCGACACACTCACCTGGCGTTCCTCGCCCAACACCTCTATCAATTCCTCCAAGAGTTTCACCAAACGGTAGGGCGACTCGTAGATAATCATCGTGCGATGCTCGTCGGCCAACTGACGCACAGCCGTTTGACGGCCTTTCTTATGCGGCAGGAAGCCTAAAAAGACAAAACGATCGCACGGCAGTCCGCTATCCACCAATGCCGGAACAAAAGCCGTGGCTCCGGGCAGGGTTTCGACGGGGATTTCGTTCTTTACGCATTCGCGTACCAAAAGGAAACCGGGATCGCTGATGCCGGGTGTGCCAGCATCGGTAACCAAAGCGATATCCATGCCGCTGAGCAGACGGTCGATCACACCATTGAGGGTTTGGTGCTCGTTGAAGATATGATAGGCCTGCAAGGGAGTAGCAATGCCATAGTGTTGCATGACAACCCTTGAGGTGCGGGTGTCCTCGGCCAAGACGAGGTCCACCCCTTTAAGCACCTCGACGGCACGATAGGTCATGTCGCCGAGGTTGCCAACGGGTGTAGGAACTAAAAATAGTTTCATTATGTGTTGATTCGTTGACTTGAAGGTTGTTGAATTGAAGATTGAAGAAAACTGCCAACCGGACAAATCAAGCAATCCGCAAATCAACAGAAAACATATCTACTATTCCTCTTCGTAATCGTCGGGAATCTCCATATCGTGGAAGACATTGGTGACGTCGTCGTCCTCTTCAAGAAGGTTGATGACCTTCATGACCTTCTTCACGGTGTCGAGATCCATCTCGCGAGGAGTGTTGGCGATACGCTGGAGTTCAGCGCTCTCGCACTCGATGTTCATTTCTTCGAGAGTCTTCACCATATTGCCGAAGTCTTCGTAAGCGGTGTAGAGGGTGAGGTATTCGTCATCCACTTCCATTTCTTCAAGACCGCCGTCGATAAGGTTCATCTCAAGTTCTTCAACATCCATTTCGGGTTTGCGGGGAACGACAAACACACCTTTGCGAGTGAAAGCAAAGCTGAGGCTGCCATTGGTTTCCATGGTACCGCCGTTCTTGTTCATGATGGAACGAACGTTGGCAACGGTGCGCATGTTGTTGTCGGAGAGACACTCGATGAACAGAGCGATACCGTGGCTTACGTGGCACTCGAAAGTGATTTCCTGCAGCACAGCAGCATCCTTGTCGCTTGCCTTGGAGATAGCACGCATAAGGGTATCTTTAGGCATGTTGCAACCACGAGCGTTCTGGACGAGCAGACGCAGACGGGGGTTACTGTCGGGATCAGGACCGCCTTCGCGAACGGCAACGGCTACCTCTTTCAAAATTTTGGAATACTGCTTGGAGCGTTTTGCATCAGCTGCACCTTTAGCTCTCTTAATCTTTGACCATTTATTATGTCCTGACATAAGAAAAAGTTTTTATATATTAATACTATTATTAATTGTCTTATTCTATTCCGATAAATAGAATTTAATGTACGTGATAGGTTTGCCTTCGGCAAGGAACATGCGCTCGTAGAAAGTCTGCGTCATCTGCGCTTCGGCCAGGCAGGCTATCTCGGGATGCTGGGCTGCGGGGGGGTCGTAGAGGTTGCTGGTGGCATATTCCACGCGATAGTGGCCTGCGGGAATCACTTCGTCGCGGGTGTATTCGTGCAGCTCGGCCGAGTCGGTTTTCAGATGGATGGGCGATCCTGGCTTCAAAAACTTTTTGTAGTAGCTGAGGAATCGCTCACTGGTGAGGCGTTTGTGTTCCTTCTTGGGCTGGGGATCTGGGAAAGTGACCCAGATCTCCGACACTTCGTTGGGGGCAAAGAACTGCTCGATAAGCTCGATGCGGGTGCGGATAAATGCCACATTGTGCATCTGCTCTTCGTTGCTGGTTTTTGCGCCACGCCACAAACGGGCGCCTTTGATATCCACGCCAATGTAGTTGCGGTCGGGGTGGATGCGGGCCAGCGCCACAGTGTAGTCGCCCTTGCCGCACCCCAGTTCCAGAGTGATGGGGTTGTTGTTGCCAAAATACTCGTTCCACTTACCGCGGTGTTCGAACCCTCCTTCCTGCAGCATCTCAAAGGAGACCTGGAAAAGGTTGGGGAACGTGAGGTTCTCGGCAAATCGTTCTAATTTATGATGTCCCATTAACGGTGATGGATTATTCGTTAAAGTTATAAATCTTCACGTCGCTCTTATACCACGACTTGATGTGTTTTTCCATTGCCTCGGCAGCGGTGCGGGTGGGTGCGGAGCCCATGCTCACATAGTAGCCGCCAGCCTTGCTGATAATGTAGGCATCGCTGCCCAGCGCTTTCAGCTGGTTGGCGCACTTGTTGGCCGAAACCTTGCTGGTGAAGAAACCTGCCACAATGTCGAACCCCTGCTTGCTGTTGCGGAAAGTGGGAGCCTCAGGCACTGTCTCAACATAGGGTTTGTCGTTCTTGGGAGCAGCCTTGGCAGCATTGCCGCCGTTGCCACCACCCACCAAGCCAAATCCGTCGGGGTGAAGACCTAAAGAAGAGATCAGGTTGTCGAGAATACCATCCAGCAGATCCAAGTCCATAAGTTCTTCCTGCACCTTAAACTGATAGTAGCGGCCGCCCCAGTTGCGATAGTCGGCCATATTCTTCTGCATCCAGAAATCCTCATAGGGGTGGAAGCGCTTATGGCTGTAGCCGGGCACCATCAACTCGTGCAAACGCTCATTGCTGTACTGATCCACAGCGTTCATCACCAAAGCATAGGCGTTGCTGTAGTGACGAGCCAGCAAGAAGTCATGGATATATTCTGCCATATATGCATGCACATCGTTGGTGCTCTTGGCAATGTTCTTCTCTCCAAATTCAAGCATATTGCGCATGTCTGCATCGGCAGCGTCGTAACGGCTCCAATCCACATCCTTGGCGCAACTCTCGCCCATGGACATATTGCCGCCTTTCACAAAGTAGTAGTAGCCACCACCACAGAGGGCAAGCAACAGCAGTGCGAGCAAGATCCAAAGGCCGGTATGTTTTTTCTTTTTCTTCTCTTCGGGCTGAGGTTCGACGGGTTCGGTAGCCACAGTCTTGTTGTTTTTAGCAGCAGCTTTCTCGGCAGCTTTGGCAGCCTTTTCAGCCTCACGAGCCAAAGCTTCTTTTTCCTTAGCCACTTTGGCAGCCTGCTTGGCGGCAGCCTGCTCAGCCTCTTTGGCAGCCTTGCGGGCTTCCTTCTCGGCTTTGGCGGCAGCCTTCTCGGCACGGCGCTGTTCCTTGGCATCCTTAGGCGAAGAGGGAATCTCATCGAGCATCTTCTTGACCTGTGAGAGATGTTCGGCGTTGGAGCCTGCCGATGCAGCAGCGGCGGCAGTAGCGGCGGCAGCAACAGTAGCAGCGGCAGCAACAGTAGCAATCTCGGGTTCGGGCTCAGGCTCGGGTTGCTTTACCTCAGGCTCAGGTTCGACCACAGGAGTAGGCTCGGGTACGGGTTCGGGAGCAGGAGCAGAAACTTCCTCAACGGGCTTGGGTGCTGGTGTGGGTTCCACCACGGGCGCAGGAGCTGCTACAGGAGTGGGAGTCACCACGGGCTCGGGTGCGGGAGCGGGCTTCTCGAAAGCGGCAAAAGGATCCTCCACATTCTTGGGGGTATAAGTGGCCACGTTCTCCAAGGGCTGCTCGTGGTGCTTGTCGGCATCGAGGTCGAGACCTTCGATAGCGGCAAACGAAACCTTATTGCCCTGACGGCGCATCACACCGATACCGGGAAATTCGTGACCGGCAGGGGTGCGCTGAAGTTTATCGTCCAAAGCTCCCACATAGTTGTTCCACAGCTGCTCGGCGATTTCCACCGATACGCACTCCGTGTCGGCAATCTTACGGATGATGGCCTGGTTGCCCGACTGGCTGTTGTCCATCACCACCGTGCGGCGTGCGGGATAGTAGGTTCCGGTAGCGGCATCATGATAAGCGTTAATATTGCTGCTTGCCAAGGTTCCCATGCCAGGAAACTCCACCACATTACCTTCTTTGATAAAATCTACGATAAGATCAGTTATATTCATAGGTGTATATTATTTTTTCAAATTTAAATATTGTTCTGCCTTTTCTAAATCCTCGGGGGTGTCGATACCGATATTGGCCTGTTCGGTTTCGCCCACTTCAATGGTATATCCGTTTTCCAACCACCGCAGCTGTTCCAGCGACTCGCTCACCTCCAATGCCGACGGAGCCAGTTTCACCACCTCTTTCAAAGCTTCGGCTCTGAAAGCGTATATTCCCACATGCTTGAAATAAGAACGATGGCCGAGCCATTCATCCTTTTCCACGCCACGCAGATACGGTATGGGCTGCCTGCTGAAATAAATGGCCTTGCCCTGGGAATTGCATATCACCTTCACATTGTTGGCCGATTCCAGTTCTTCGGTACTGCGTATGGCAGTCTTCAACGTAGCGATCTGGGTGTCGGCATTGCCAAAACAATCAATCAGGTGCTGCAGCTGACTCTGTTTGGTAAAAGGCTCGTCGCCCTGCACATTAATCACCACATCATAATGTTTTCCTTCGGCCTCCATCTTGCGCAGCACTTCGCCACAGCGGTCGGTGCCGCTACGATGCTCGCTACTGGTCATCATGGCACGTCCGCCAAAAGACTCCACAGCACTGACAATACGCTGGTCGTCGGTAGCCACTACGGCATCGGTCAGAGTGCTCATTCCCGACACGCAGTTCCACACCCACTCGATGATGGGCTTTCCGCCCAACAGGGCCAAAGGTTTGCCCGGGAAGCGAGTAGAAGCAAATCGTGCAGGTATTACGACTAGGATGTTCATGCGACTATTTATTATCTATAAAATTGCTATCAGTTTTCGTTCACTAATTGAAGAGGGAGTTGATTTCGGCATCAATCATGTTATAAACCACGCCCAAGTCCTCTTCGTTTTTCACAAAATCCAACTTGCCCAAATCAACCACAATCAGCTTGCCCTTGTGGTACTTCTCAATCCAGTCCTCATAGCGCTTGTTCAGTCCTGTTAGATAGTCCAGGCGGATGCTATTCTCATATTCGCGGCCACGATTCTGAATATTGCGGATTAGTGTGGGCACATCAGCTTTGAGATATATAAGCAAGTCTGGCGGCTGCAAAAACGACGAAACCAGATCGAAAGTGTGCTGATAATTTTCAAAATCGCGGGTGTTCATCAAACCCATAGCGTGCAGATTGGGAGTGAAGATGTATGCGTCCTCATACAGTGTGCGATCCTGAATAATGTTTTTGTTCTCCTTCTGGATGTCCAGCAACTGGCGGGTGCGGGTGTGCAGATAGTGAATTTGGATATTAAACGACCAGCGACGCATGTCCTCATAAAAGCTGTTGATGTAAGGGTTGGTCTCGGTCGATTCGTAAATAGGACGATAGCCGTAGTGGCGGGCCAACATCTGAGTCAATGTGGTCTTACCCGAGCCGATATTTCCTGCAATAGCTATGTGCATAACAATTCCAAATTTTCCTATCCTTTTGTCACCCAAAAGAATAAATTTATTAGTATATAATTTTAAAAATGCAAATATACGAATTTTTTCCAAAACTTGCCAATATTTTTACATTTTTCACATTTTTTCAACAACCATTCACCGTCCAAAAAAAGCCCCTATCCGCTCTTCTTTTGTCATTCACTCAACGTAGAAGCGACCCTGTTCCGAACTTCACCGGCCTCAAAGTAGTAACCAATTCGGAGAAGAAACAGATGCAGGACGAAAGTAGTGCCAAAATCAACAACACCGCTCATACCGAATAGATACCAAAGCACCAATAATCAAGAAACATATTTCACCGATAATCATCACACAAACCCCATGTAAATCAACAAATACAACAATGGTCATATGAATAGTAAAGGGCAATTTCGCAACCAGAAAACACAAAAGCCAATAAATGGGTTAATGAGCCAACTTCACTTCGAACACTGACAATAGTACTGCCCATTTAGAAGGCCAAAATCGAATTAATAAAACATTTTTTTACAATTTCGCAATTTTCCGAACTCGGCGAATACAAAATAAAAAAATATCTCATTTTATGAAAACAAAACTATCATTATTAACAATCGGCGCACTCTTGTTTCTAGGAAACATCTGTCATGCGCAAAGCGCGTTCTCGGTGGATGTTGACAAAATCGACGGCTCCACTAACGTGATACCGATGGCTCACAGCGGCGAAGTGCTTTTTATTGGGAATCAAATTCTTATTAAAGAGAATGCTTCGACCGCCGACTACACCACTTTCAACATCGACGAGGTAGCCAACCTGCACTTCAACTACAGCATTGAAAGCATCAACAATCCGCAGGAAACTAATCCTATCACGCTGTACCCAAACCCCACCCAGAGCACCGTGACCATCCAAGGCATTGGCTCAAAAGCCGAGATGGTTTCGGTATTTTCCATCACGGGCGTGAAAATGATGGAGCAGTTGTGCCACGACGGCGATTTAGTCAACATCAGCCATCTGACCAACGGATTATATTTTGTGCGCATCGGCTCGCACACCGTCAAACTCTCTAAACTATAATAAATATGAAACAAATATTATCAGTGTGCTTATTCCTGCTCCTGGCCTTGGCAACCAACGCACAGGTGAAGGAGGTTCAATTCCATTTCCAGGACAACCTACCCAACCGCACCGCAACAACCGACGATACCATTCGACTGACTTT
Organism: Bacteroidales bacterium; assembly: GCA_024400545.1. GTDB lineage: Bacteria > Bacteroidota > Bacteroidia > Bacteroidales > P3 > Colimorpha. Next base: position 23,435 of record JAKSMO010000004.1, read on the forward strand.
TTCCTACGACAATCACACCACGGACACTCGAGTGATTTTCAACCAAAACGGCAACACTTGGAGTGAGACAATGTATATGTTTGATAACATCACTTTCAACGATATAGCCGCCGACACCCTGGACGTTGACTTCTCGCAAGGCGTTATCATCACTTGGGATGGCGAAGACGTTGACATTCAGAACCCCTACACCGATGTCACCATCACCCACGACGGAGGTTCGGTGGCAGTCAACTCCACTTCTACCGAGGCCGACCTCACCTATCAGCTTCGTGGTACCAGCAGCAACGGCAGTATCACATTCACTACCGCCAAGAAGTTCATCCTCAACCTCGATAATCTGCAACTCACCAGCCCTTCCTGTGCCGCCATCAACATCTTGAGCGACAAGCGTTGCCTGGTTTACACCACTGGCTCTAACACCCTTAGCGACGGCACGGCAAGTACCGACAAAGGCGCATTGCAGAGCAAAGGCAAATTTGAATTCCGCGGCAATGGTGTGCTCAACGCCTCCGGCCTTGCCAAACACGGCATCCAGAGCAGTGGCAGCACCGAAATCAAAAGCGGCAACATCAACATTCTTACTGCCCAGAAAGACGGATTCAATGTTGACGACTTTGTCATGAGCGGCGGCACTGTCAACGTCAACAGTCTCGGCGACGGCATCGATGGCGACAAAGGTTACATCAGCATTTCCGGCGGACACATCACCATCGATTGTGCTTCCGCCGATGTGAAAGGCCTCGGCTGCGACAGCACCATCAGTGTTTCGGGCGGCAACATCAATATCACCGTGAGCGGCAACCAATCCAAGGGCATCAAAACCAAGCAAAGCATGACCGTAACGGGCGGTTCTATCACTGTCAACGCCCTCGGTTCTGTGGTGCTCAGCGAAGCTGGCAACGGCTACGATCCCTCATATTGCACCGGTATCAAAACTGCGGGCAACCTTACCGTGTCCAACGGCAACGTCACCATTCTTTGCCCCGGCACCAATGCCGGCGGCAAGGCCATCTCGTCCGACTCCAACATTATTGTTTCGGGCGGCCTTCTCGACATCACGGCTACTGGTGCCTGCCAGAAATATACCGACTCCACCGGCACGTTTGCCGACTACAGTTCTGCCTGCCTTAAGGCCAACGGCGATATCACCGTATCGGGTGGTACGCTGAATCTCACCGCTGGCGGCCGCGCCATCACCTGCGACGGCAACTACCTCCAGCAGGGCGGCACTATCGTTGCCACCACTTCGGCCAACGGCTTCACCACCATAGGCACTGGTACTAACTGCACCGACGGTTTCTCGGCTGCTTGCCTCAAAGCCGACGGCAACATCACCTTCATCCAAGGCTCCTTCCACGGCACCAGCACCGGCCTCGGCGGTCGTGGCATCGTGGCCAACGGCACCATGGATTTCGGTGCCTCCGATGCCGATGACGACCTCCTCTCCGTTTATGTGACCACTAGTGGCAATCCCGTCAACGCTTCCTCTGGCAGTGGCGGCGGTCCTGGTGGCGGAGGATGGCCTGGTGGCGGCAGTTCGGCCGACTACTGGAAAGGTCTGCCCAAAGGTGTAAAAATTGACGGCAACATTCACATTCTCAGCGGTCATCTCATGTCGTATTGCGCCCAGCCCAGCGGCGACCCCACGGGCGAAGCCATCGAGAGCAAAAGCAACATCCTGATTGACGGCGGCATCGTTGAGGCCAATTCCTACGACGACGCCATCAATTCCGGCACCGGTCTCACCATCAACAACGGTAAAATCTGGGCTTATTCGCGTGGCAACGATGCCATCGACAACAACGGCACCTACACCTACATCAATGGCGGCACCATCATCGCCCTCTCCGACCGTGAGATGGGTGTTGATGCCAGCACCGATGCCGGCGGCCACTTCCTCATCACCGGCGGCACCATCATCAGCAAAGGTTCCATGGGAGCCTGGGACTCTCCCACCACCGGCAGCGCTCAGCCCTATGTCACCCTGCCCTCCACCACCAACATCAACAACGGCTTTGCCCTCAAATACGGCACTGACGACATTGTCATCTTCAAAGCTCCCGTAGTCAGCGGCAGCGGTTTTGAGACTGGCACCAAACCTCCTCCAGGAGGCGGTGGCAGCAACCGTGGCGGCATCGTAGTCTGCTCGCCCCAGTTCACCAGAGGCACTGCCTACCAGGCCTACACATCTGTCACCATCAGCGGTGGCACCCAGTGGCACGGCCTCTACTCCGGTGCCAGCTACACCATCTCTGGCTCCAGCACCAATGTCACCGCACAGTAAAGTACTATGAATAAAGCATTAACCATCTTCTGTGCCATCTGCCTGCTCTCCTTCTTTGCCTGCAACAAGGAGGAGGGCACCGGTGGCACTGGCACCATCAAAGGCCGCGTGTTCCAAGTGGTTCACAACGACGATAACTACTCCCTCTCTGCCGACACCATGGTGGCTGCCCGGCAAGATGTTTATCTCATCTATGGCAACGATGGCTATTTCGGCGACGACGCCGAGACCGACCGCGATGGCCGTTACCGCTTTCGCTATCTCAACCCAGGCACCTACACCCTCTATGCCTACAGCCAGACTCCCGATGGGCAGCGCCTGGCCGAAAGCCGCACCGTAACGCTGCGCCGCGGCGAAAAGGTGGAGGTCGACGACATCTTCATCCACCAAGGCAAAGCCTATGGCACATCACTCCTGAAAGGCTGGGTAAAAGCCACTTATTTCGACAAGAACGGCAACACAATCCGCACATCTTGGCCCTACGAGCACCGCGTCTATATCCAGCGCATGGGCGAGGATTACCACTTCGACGACACCAGGGTAGGGCTCAACGGTATCTTTTATTTTCAGAAACTCACCCCCGGCACTTATGTGGTAACCACCTATGGGCAGCTGACCGACGAAACACCATATCCTGTGAGCGACACCGTTGTCATCGACCAGGCCAACGGCATCTTCATTTCCGACACCCTCAACATCCGCATCAAAGCATGAAGAAAATCATCGCCCTCTTATTTACTCTCTGCCTATTAGTCAGTTGCGCATGGGCGCAAAGCAAGCACGAAAAGAAAAAGAATCTCGTTGTAAAAGAATGGCGGCAGAAAGCCGACGGCAAGGACAAATTTTTTGACCAGCAAATCACCTACGACCCTCAAGGGCGAAAAATTGAGGATGTTGAATATGCCTCTTATGGGCAGAAACGACGCACCGTGTATGAGTACGATGGCGACAGCCGGCTAGTGAAACGCGAGGTGGAATACGACGACAAAAACCACGTGGTCCGCATCCGCAAGTTTGAGTACAATGCCGACGGCTCCCGCAAAATGCAGTACAACTACAAACCCAACGGCACCCTGATTTCGGTACGCGAATACGAATACACTTATAAGTAATCCTTCCCTGCCCTATTGTCACAGAATCAACGCCCTAGCCCTATGGAAACACAACTGGCCCTCATGAAAACCATCACCTTGTCGGAAATGAAAGCCGTACAGCTGATGAACCGTGTCGACCAAAAATACCTCACCCACCTGGGCGCCCTGCCGCAGCTCCTGGGCCTGATTGCCCCGCACTACTATGTGCAGCGCATTGAGGGCGATGCCGTGGCCCTGTACCGCACACTCTATTTCGACACCCTCGAACTAGAAATGTACACCCAGCACCACAACCGCAAATGCCATCGGCAGAAACTCCGCATCCGCACCTACCGCAGCACCCAGACCACCTTCTTCGAGCTCAAAGACAAAGACAACAAGGGCAAGACCAGCAAAAGTCGCATCAACCTGCCAGTCAGCAGTTTCTACACCGCATTAGAGCATCCGCAGGTGGCAGATTTCGTCTGCCAGCACACTCCCTACACACCCCTGCGGCTCACCAAGCAACTTGAAAATTCATTCAGCCGCATCACCTTGGTAGACATCGGCATGACCGAGCGCGTGACCATTGATTTCAGTATTAATTTCCGCAACCACGCCACAGGCCTCAGCACCGAGTTGCCCAACCTCGTCATCATCGAGGTCAAACACCAACTCGGAGCCCCTGTGTCGGCCATTGAGAAAGCCCTCCAGCAGCTCCGCATCCCTCCGCGCCGCATGAGCAAATACTGCATCGGCACCGCCCTCACCAACCCTAGCGCCAAAAGCAACCGCTTCAAAGACAAAATCCGCTATATCAATAAAATCATGGCCCACCAGGCCACACAAACCCCATCAGCATGAAAATACTCCAAGCCACCTTCGACCCCCAGATAGCCAACGAATTTGGCCAGCAAGCCGCCAACCTCGATTTCTTGGGCATCCCTCTTTTTGATGGTCCCAACCTATGGAACCTGCTCATCCGGTTCGCTTTCAACCTCCTAGTCTGCTGGTCCATAGTCCAGTTCTTCTACTATCGCAAGAGCCATCGCCGCGACTACTACTTCACCTTTATCATGTTCAGCATCACCATCTTCCTTTTGCTCTTCCTTTTACAGAACCTATCCATCGAAGTAGGTTTCGCACTGGGCCTTTTTGCCATCTTCGGCATGATACGTTACCGCACCAGCACCCTGCCGGTGCGCGAGATGACCTACCTATTTGTCATCATCGGCGTCAGCATCATCAATGGCTTCGGCATGAGCGCCAGCTATGCCGCGCTGCTGGTCACCAACCTCCTTATCATCCTTGTCACATGGGTGCTAGAGAACACCCACATCACCCACCCCGAGGCCACCAAAATAATAGTGTATGAAAAAATCGACCTCATCCATCCCGACCGCTACGCCGAGTTGGTCGCCGACCTCAAGCAGCGCACCGGACTTGACATTCTCAAGGTGCAAGTGGGCAGCATCAACTTCCTCAAAGACACAGCCTACCTCAAAGTCACCTATGTGCCGACCGACAACATGCCCAACGACATCGACATGATCACCAAATTCAAACAAAATTGAAGCGCACCATACTCCCCCTCCTGCTAATCTGCTGCCTGGCGACAAAAGCGCAAAGCATCGACTTTGGCACCCAGTACCAGCTCTCCACCCATTTCAAGACCTGGAAAGGTGGCGAGCTGGCATTGGCAGAAGAGCTCAGGATTGTCGACAACAGCCGGCGCTTTGCCAAGTCAGAAACCAGCATCGAACTACAGCACAGCCTGTTGCGCAAACAATTCAAACCCTATGGGCTCAAATGGCGCATTGGTGGCGGCTACTCTTTTATCATCCGCCAGAACAACCAGTTCCTCACCTATCCTCAGCACCGTTTCATGGTGCAGACCGCAGCCTCCAAGCAACTCGGCACATGGCGCCTAGGAGCCCGCATCCGCCTCCAGACCACCTACCGCAACCCAGCCACAGGAGACTACCGTTTCAACCCCCAGAGCAAACTCCGCACCCGGCTTTCGGCACAATACCAACCCCACGGCAGCATGTGGCAGTACGCGCTGTCAGAAGAATACTTCATCCGCATAGCCGACCCCAGGGGCGCCCTGCTTGACGAATTCCGCACCCAGCTTTCGGCCACCCGCCAACTCAACAAAACACAAAGTTTCACGCTCTTTGCCAAACTCTCCAACGAGGTGCAAGTCAAGGCGCCAGAGCACCTCCTGGCCCTAGGCATTGAACTAGAACTTTAATTCTCCCAGTTTCAAACCCAGCCCCACTCGGTCAGCCAAATCCCGCATCCGGCCCGGCCAAGCGTCACCATTTTTTATAAAAATTAACCATCACGCAATAAATAAAACATTATTGCGTTAATAAATTATTTATTGAAAATTAAAACACAAGAATATGAGCCTTATAAAATCAATCTCAGGCATTCGCGGAACCATCGGCGGCAACCCCGGCGACGGCCTTAGCCCACTTGACGTGGTGAAATTCACCTCGGCTTTCGCAACTTTTCTTCAGCGCAATAACCCCGGTCGCCGACTCACCCTCGTGGTAGGTCGCGACGCCCGCCTCTCCGGAGCCATGGTCGACCGCCTCGTGGTCGGCACCCTCCAGGGCATGGGCATCGATGTCCTCGAGACCGGTCTTTCCACCACCCCCACCACCGAGATGGCTGTCATCGACAACCATGCCGACGGTGGCATCATCATCACTGCCTCCCACAACCCCAAGCACTGGAATGCGCTCAAACTCCTCAACGCCCGCGGCGAATTCATCAACAATGCCGAAGGCCAGGAAGTCATCAGCATTGCCGAGTCCGACAGCTACACCTACTGCGATGTGGACCAGCTGGGCCAGGTGACCGAAGATTTCGACACCATCGACAAGCACATTCAGCGCGTGCTGGAGCTTAAACTTGTTGACCGCGAAGCCATTGCCAAGGCAGGTTTCCGCGTGGCCGTTGACGCTGTGAACTCCACCGGTGGCATTGCCATCCCCCGCTTGCTGCGTGCCCTGGGTGTAAACAACGTGGTGGAACTCAACTGCGAACCCACCGGTCATTTTGCACACAACCCCGAACCCATCCCTCAAAACCTCACTCAAATTGCCGACACTGTGCGCAATGAGCATTGCGACCTGGGCATCGTGGTTGATCCCGATGTTGACCGCCTGGCACTCGTTTGCGAGACCGGCGAGATGTTTGGCGAGGAATACACCCTCGTGAGCGTGGCCGACTATGTGCTGAGCCAGACTCCCGGCAACACGGTGAGCAACATGTCTTCGAGCCGTGCACTACGCGATGTAACCCGCAAATATGCTGGTTGCGAATACAATGCTTCGGCCGTAGGCGAGGTGAACGTGACCACCCTCATGCGCAAGACCAATGCCATCATCGGTGGCGAGGGCAACGGAGGCATCATCTATCCCGAACTTCACGCAGGCCGCGACGCCCTCGTTGGCGTAGCACTGTTCCTCACCCTCCTTGCCAAGAAAGGCATGAAGGTGAGCGAACTGCGCAAGACCTACCCCGAATATATCATCAGCAAAAACCGCAAAGACCTCACTCCCGACATGAACGTTGACGAATTGTTGGTTAAAGTGGCAAACAAATACCAGGCCGACAACAACTGCCAGGTAAGCACCATCGACGGCGTGAAGATCGACTTCGAGGACGGTTGGGTGCATCTGCGCAAGAGCAACACCGAACCCATCATCCGCATCTACAGCGAAGCGCACACCGAAGCCCGCGCCAACGAACTGGCCCAGCAGGTAATTGCCGAAATCTAATACTCCTCATACACAAGTCCAAAACTCCCTGACTAGTCGCCCCGACTAAGGCAGGGAGTTTTGTTCAACCACCAAATTCACAAGCCTTGCGAAAGAGGAAACTCATCCATTATTATGCGTAATTTTGCACCATAATTAACCACAAAAAAAGCAAACACACATCATGGAATACCAACACCCCGAAACTCGTGCCACCGAAGAAGAAAAACGCAACGGATGGAAAGACCCTTACGGCGTATTGTTCAGTGCCGACCGCAAGAAACTGATTAAGGCCAACATGGAGCTGACCGAATACCGCATTCCTGATGGTGTGGAGACAATCTGTTGCAACGCATTCCTCATCTGCCGCCAACTAAAGTCTGTTACCCTGCCACCCAGCGTCAGAGTAATTGGCGAATGGGCTTTCAACTGTTGCAGTTCACTCACTCATATAGAGCTGAACGAAGGCTTACAAACCATCGAGAAAAACATATTCATCAACTGCCCGGCACTAAAGGAGCTAACCCTGCCCAAGACTCTTGTCCATATTGGCCACAACCCTTGCCCCGGCAACTCGCTCGACAGGCTCACCTGCCTCAGCCCCCACTTCAAAGTCTGCAACAATATGCTGCTCACCGCCGACAGCCGACGGCTTATCTCCTACTTTGGCAAAGAGAGCCAAGTGGTTGTGCCCCAAGGTGTGGAAGAGATCGGCAACGTAGCATTCCTTGATTTGCCCAACCTGACCGAAGTATCGCTGCCCGACAGCCTCACCCGCATAGGTGCCAAGGCCTTTGCCGGTTGCAAAGAACTCAATGATATTAACCTACCCCACAGCCTCATAGCAATAGGCGACTACGCCTTTCAAGATTCTAGCATCTCATTTCTCACATTGCCTCCGCTGCTGAGCGAGATGGGTGCCAACCCATTCAAAAGCACCATCCCTTTCTTTCTCAACTCTTACTCTCCGCACTTCGTGGTGCACGACCACAGCCTCTACACAGCCGACGGAACAAAACTCATCTCCTATTGGCACCAAGCACAAAAGGAAGTCCTACCCGAAGGCCTGCAACAAATAGACCACGGGGCCTTCGGCTACCATTTCCATCTTGAGCAAATACAGCTTCCATCCACCCTCACCACCATCGGGCAGGAAGCCTTCGCACTCTGCTTCAGACTTCAGACTATCAACCTACCTCCCAGCCTCCAAAACATTGGCCACATGGCCTTTACCAAATGCAATGCCATGCAGCAGATTGTCATCCCGCCCCACACCAAAGAGCACTATGCCGAACTCCTTACCCACATCTGTTGCGAAGAAATGATACCCAAGCTGACCGAACAGCCCACCCAACCCATCAAATAGTCCGGCCAAGTGCCAATTTAACACCACATCACAGCCGCCGATTTGCGCGCTAAAGCGCCCTTCGGACAAAAAATACATCGTCGATAAAGTCACGTCGAAGCTCCGAAGAAGCTCCGAAGAAGCTCCGTCGATAACCCGTCCCGTGAAACAGTGTTTCGGCGATGTTTCACGGGGTGTTGGGCGTTGGCACGAACACCCTGCAGAATGGGGTTGAAGATGTCTCAAGCGTATGATTTGCCTGTTGGATGAATTACATCACCTCATCCACCATCCTGCGCCACCTCCGTGGAAATACCGCCAAAAACTCGCCGACATTTCACCCAAACCCCAAGGTGGCTCCACATCATCGCCCTTATTGGTCCGTTATCCGTCCCATGTCCCGCCTATATCCGTCCACCGTATGGATACAGCGAATAGTCATTTAGATCCGTGCGGAAGGGGGCGCACATCTGTAGCCTCTGCGAATGGATAGTTGGGTTCGTGTGAAAAAAGGAACTCATATATCAATTATCTTTCTTGCAGATTCTTCTGCCATGTCAAATATGTCTAAATTAATTCAGCCTACTAATTATTTGATTTTCTAATTATAAAAATTTATTTATAGATAGGCAATAAAGCAAGTCCGAAAACGTTATCCTAGAAAAAAAAGATAATAAATGGATTCGTTGCCCCCAATATTTCTTGATCTGGCCATTATTCTGATTACCGCCGGTGTAATAACCGTGATATTCAAATGGCTGAAACAGCCTTTGGTGCTGGGCTACATTGTTGCCGGTTTTTTCATCGGACCGTATTTCCCCTGGTTTCCTGTTGTAAGCGATGCCTCCAATGTGCATGTGTGGAGCGATATCGGCATTGTCTTTTTAATGTTTGCCTTGGGATTGGAATTCAGTATCAAGAAGTTGAAGAAAGTGGGATCGACCGGTGCCATTACGGCTCTCACCGAATTGGGCATCATGTTTGTGGTAGGCAATCTGGTTGGCCATGTGCTGGGCATGGCGAATATGGACTGTATTTTCCTTGGCTGTATGCTATCCATTTCGTCAACAACCATCATCATCAAATCGTTCGACGACCTCAAGCTGAAGCAGCAGCAATTCACCAGCACGGTAACCGGAGTGCTGGTGGTGGAAGACTTGGTGGCCGTGTTGCTGCTGGTGATACTCTCCACCCTGAGCGTGAGTAAGAGCTTCGACGGCATTCAGCTGGGCGAAAGCCTGGTGAAGCTTGTCTTCTTTTTAATCGTGTGGTTCACGTTTGGCATATTCCTCATTCCTACCTGCTTGCGCAGAATGAGGAAATGGATGTCGGAAGAGACCCTGTGCATTGTGGCCGTAGGCCTTTGCTTCGGCATGGTGGTGCTTGCTGATTTTGCCGGTTTTTCCACGGCTCTGGGCGCCTTTGTGATGGGAGCCATCTTGTCGGAGACCATCGAGGCCGATGTGATACACCGCATCATCACCCCCATCAAGAACTTGTTCGGCGCAGTGTTCTTCGTGTCGGTGGGCATGTTGGTCAACCCCGAAGTGTTGGTAAAATACTGGTTCCCGATATTGCTGATAGCCTTGGTGGTGATTGTGTTCAAATCGGCTTCGGCCACCCTGGGCATTGTGCTGAGCGGCAAACCCCTCAAAAGTGCCATGCAAGGCGGCTTCTGCTTTTGTCAGATTGGCGAGTTCAGTTTTATCATAGCCGGACTGGGTCTGAGCTTTGGCGTGATTGCCGAAACGCTGTATCCCATCATCGTATCGGTGTCAATCATCACCACATTTGTAACTCCGTATATGATCAAGGCCGGCCCCAACGCATACGAATGGGCCGAGCCCCGACTGCCACGCAATATCAAAAAGGCGCTGTACCAGTATAGCCGCTCGTCGCGCATGACCAAGCGAGGCGACAACGTGCGCTCCTTTGCCAAGAAACAGATTATCAGCATCCTTCTGTATTCGGTAATCATCACCGCGCTGGTGCTGCTGAGCATGCTGCTGCTGAAACCTATGCTGAACACCTTGTTTCTCAGTTTGGAGATTCCGCTGATATGGAGCAATCTCATCGGCATGACGGCAACCCTAGCCATCATCATTCCTTTTGTTTGGGCACTGCTGGTGAAAGGCGTGAGCAAGAAAAAGATTGCCGAACTTATCGAAAACGACCGCAGCAGCCATGTGGTGGTGCTGCCCATCATGATACTGAGATATTTCCTGGCCCTGGCTTTTGTGGGCTGGGTGATTTCGCAATATGTGCACATTGCCGTGGGTTTGATGGTAGTAATCGTGGTGACCGTGGTGATAACCTCGGTAGCCTCCAAACCGGCAACACGCTTCTACCACCGCATAGAAGACCACTTTGTGACCAACTTCAACTCTCGGCAGGCACAAATCTCGTTTGAAATACCCGAAGAGCTGGCCAACGATTTCTTTATGGACCGCATATTGGTAACTCCCTACTCGCCCTGGGCTGGCAAAACGCTGAAAGAAAGCGGATTTAGAAAAGACTACGGTGTGAATGCCGTGAGCATTGAGCGTGCAGGCAAAATCTACGACCTGCCCGACAAGAAGATGATGTTGCTGCCCGGCGACAAAATTACCTTTATCGGCAACGAGGAACAGGTGGCCAAAGTGCGCGATGTGCTGGAGGTGGAACCCGACATTCTGATTCACGACCTCAGCGACCACAACATCAACAACTACACCATCCTCATTCCCGAAGGTCACGCCTTGGTGGGACGCACCATCCAGCAAGCCCAGCTCATGGTGATATACAACGCCATGGTAATCGGTATCAAGCGCAACCGCGAGAGCCTCTTCAACCCCGGTGCCAACACCAAGTTGGAGGCCGGCGACGTGCTGCTGCTCATCTCGCCCCGCGAACTGGTGGTGGAAGAAATCATCGACCACTACGACGAGGCCATCAAATCATACGAAAAAAACTAAAACACCGAAAAAAGATTATAGTTGATATATGAAGCAAAAGATTTTACTACTAGTGCTGGCAACCCTCACCCTCGGCCTGAAGGCCCAGGACGACAAAGGGTTTGAGATTTCTAAGAATCTTGAGATATTTGCCAATGTGTATAAGAATCTGCATCTGAACTATGTAGATGATGTGGATCCTGGCAAGACAATGAAAGTGGCCATCGACGCCATGCTGGCATCCATGGACCCCTACACCAACTACTATGCCGAAAGCGACATGGAGGATGTGAAGATGCAAGTGCTTGGCCAATATGGCGGCATCGGCTCGCTCATCCATCAGGAAGGCGACAGCATTTATATTGCCGAACCCTACAAAGGGCTGCCTGCCGACAATGCCGGACTGAAAATCGGCGACCGCATTGTGGCTGTGAACGGCGAAAGCACCAAGGGAAAAAGCAACGGCGATGTGAGCAGCGCCATGCGCGGACAGGCCGGCACCCCCGTCACTCTCCGCATCGAGCGCAACGGCAAAGAAATGGATGTGACCATCACCCGCGCCGAGATCCGTCTGCCCAACGTGTCGTATAGCGGCATGCTGGACAACAACATAGGCTATGTGCGCCTCGACGAGTTTACCCAGGACGCTGCCAAAAATGTGCGCGACGCCTTCCGTCAGCTCAAGCGCGACAACCCCGGCATGAAAGGCTTTATCCTCGACCTCCGCGGCAACGGCGGCGGCCTGATGGGCGAAGCCGTGGATATTGTGAATATCTGGGTGAAAAGCGGCGAACTGGTGGTGGAGACCAAAGGCAAGGTGGCTTCGAAAAACTTGAAAAGCCGCACGCGCATGACTCCCGAGGACCTGAACATGCCCATGGCCGTGCTCATCAACGGCAACAGCGCCTCGGCCAGCGAGATTGTGAGCGGCAGCCTGCAGGATCTCGACCGCGCCGTGATCATTGGCGACCGCTCCTATGGCAAGGGCTTGGTGCAGAACATTCTGCCCATGCCTTACAACAGCCAGATGAAGGTAACGGTATCAAAATATTTCATCCCCAGCGGACGCTGCATCCAGGCCATCGACTACAAGCACCGCGATGCCGACGGCCGTGCCACCAAAGTGCCCGACTCGCTGAAAACGGCCTTCAAAACCCGCAATGGCCGCACTGTATATGACGGATTCGGCATCGAGCCCGACATTGAGGTGGAACACGAAACCAGCTCGCTCCTGGCCGTGGCCCTCTACAACAGATTTCATTTCTTCAACTATGCCATGAAATTCTCGCGCGAACACGCCACCATCGCTCCCGCCGGCCAGTTCGAAATCAGCGACGAGATCTGGCAAGACTTCGTCAACTACCTCTCCGACAAGACCTACGAATACAAAACCTACACCGAGAACATCATCTCCGACCTAAGGAAAGTGGCCGAGGAAGAGAATTACATGGACAACCTGAAACAGCAGATCGACCAATTGGAAAAGACTTACAAAGAGGCCAAGAAAGAGGATTTGAACAGAAACCGCACCGAGATTGCCGAGCTGCTGAAAGATGCCATCGTGCTGCACTACTACTACCGCGAAGGCTGCATCGAGAGCGCCCTCCGTACCGACCCCGATGTAAAAAAGGCCAAAGAAATCCTGTCCGACCCCGCCGAATACAAAAGGATTCTGAACAAATAACGCCCTAACAACCACCTTACAAAAACAACGCCCTACAGCTTGAGGAACAACGTACATAGATGGATATATGTGTCGCTGCTGAGTCTGCTGGCAGTGTTTATGACCACATCGGTATTTATGGCCAACATGATGTGGGTGCTGCTGCTTGCCAACTGGGTGGCCGAATGGAACTGGAGAGAGAAGTTTGCCGACTTCCGCCACCAATATCTGCTCCAGGCATTTCTGATACTGGCCGGCGTTCATATCGCCTGGCTCTTCGGCACCCAGGCCAACCCATTTTCCGCCATCCAAACCCAGCTGCCGCTATTTGCGCTGCCGTTAGTGCTGCTCACCAGCAAGCCGCTGGATCGCAAAGAAATGGGCATTTTGGCATTCTTCTACGTCGGCACCGTATTTGTTGTCTCTATCATCGGCCTAGTGCGATACCTCACCATCCCCAATCTCCCCTACCGCAAGATTGTGCCCTTTATTTCCCACATCCGTTTTGCACTGAACATCTGCATGACGCTGGTCATCATTGCATACGTCGCTCTAAAGCAACGCAAAGGATGGATGTACCTCGTTGGTGCCGGAATAAGCTGTTGGCTGATGGTATTTCTTCTGATGATACGTTCATATACAGCATTGGGCATCCTTGCCGTCACATCAGTTGTGCTGATGGCCACCTTTGGCAAAAGAATACCTCGCGCGCCCCGCATCATGGCCAGTTTGACCATTAAAGCCCTACTGCTTGTGGGCGGCGGACTCTCGGCCTGCTATTGCTACGACTACTACCACCTGCGCCCGCTTTCGCTGCAAGAGCTTGAAACTTATACAGAAAACGGAAACAGATACCAACATTCTGAAAGCAAATTTATTGAGAATGGCAACTACCTTTACCGATACATCTGCACCGACGAACTGCGAAAGGAATGGAACAAAGTGAGTCGCATCGATTACGATTCGACCGACATGGCAGGTTACGACATTCATGAAACGTTAATCAGATACCTTAATGCAATAGGAATGACCAAAGATAGCGTAGGTATAGCCGAGCTATCGCAACAAGATATCACCAATATTGAACATGGCATAGCCAACCCAGTGTATCTACAACGAGGACCCCGCAAGATGGTTTATGTGCTCTGTTTTGAGCACGAAAGCCACAAATCTGGCAGCAATGCCAACAATTTCACCATGCTCCAACGCCAAGAGTTGTGGCACAACGGCTGGGAAATATTCGCCGCACACCCCGTCTTTGGTGTAGGAACAGGCGATGTGGATAACGAATGTCGGCAACACCTTGCCAGCACCGATTCCACCCTTGCCGACCACATTTGGCAAACGCACAACCAATATCTCCACTTTTTGGTCGCTTTTGGCTTGGCTGGGTTCATCATCATCTTGGTGGCCTTTGCAAGAGCCATTTGGCTGAGCCACAGTTGCCGTAGCCCACTCTTCACCGCATTCCTCTGCATCGCACTCATCTCATTCACCACCGAGGACACCCTTGCCACCCTCATGGGCATCCTTTTTGTAGTCCTAGGATTCTGCCTCCTATGCAGACGCAGCAAAACAGCCCTAAACCTTAAATCTTAAACAAAAAAATGTACCTCTACCATACTCTGCCCAACGGCATCCGCATCATCTTTCACCAAAACAACTCCATCGTTGTTCATGCCGGCGTATATATCGGAGTGGGCTCGCGCCACGAGCAGTCGCCGGCCGAAGAAGGCATCGCTCATTTCATCGAACACTCCATCTTCAAAGGCACCGAGCACCGCCGCTCCTACCATATCCGCAACCGTATCGACGGCGTAGGCGGCGAGCTGGACGCCTTCACCACCAAAGAGGAAACCTGTGTGTATGCCTCGGCGCTGAAGGAGCATCTCGAACGCTGCCTCGAACTGTTCTCCGACATCCTCTTCCATTCCACCTTCCCCGAACACGAGATCGAGAAAGAGAAAGACGTGGTCATCGAAGAAATCAATCTTTACAAAGACTCCCCCTCCGAGCTCATCTTCGACGATTTCGAGGAGATGATCTTCGGCTCCCATCCTTTGGCGCACAATATTTTGGGCAGCAAAAAGAATGTCAAGCACTTCACCTCCGCCCAGCTCAGCGACTTCATGCGCCGCAACTACACGCCCAACCGCATGGTCATCTCCGTGGTGGGCAACGTCGATTTCAATCGGCTCATCCGCCTGTGCGAAAAATACTTCTGCCAGTCGGTCCCAGCACCGTCCGAGCCAACGCCTTCGCCCGACCTTCAACCCAGCTACCGCCAGTTCAACACTTCCATCAACAAGCGCACCCATCAGGTGCACATGCTCATCGGCTGTCCCGCACCCACCATGTTTGCCGACGAAAAAACAGCTTTCACCCTGCTCAACAATATCTTGGGTGGCCCTGCCATGAACTCGCGGCTCAACGTGTCGGTGCGCGAAAAGCAAGGCTTCTGCTACACCATCGAGTCGCAATACATCCCCTTCACCAACGCCGGCCTCTTCTATATCTATGCCGGTGTGGATAGCGATGCCGCCGAGCGCAGCACCCAGCTCATCCTGGCCGAGTTGCGCCGCCTCCGCGAGGAACGCCTCTCCCCCCAGCAGATCCGTGCCGCACAAACCCAGCTCATCGGCCAAATGGCCATCACCAACGACAGCGGCCTCAACGAAATGCAGAGCATCGGCAAGGCCTACCTCAATTTCGACCATGTTGACAGCCTCGAAGAGATGAATCGCGACATCCTCTCCGTCACCCCCGCCCAGCTGCAGGAGGTGGCGCAAAACCTGTTGGCCGACCAAAACTTCAGTTTCTTATTCTACAAATAGCCTTCCGCCATGATAGACCAAATGCTTGAATACAACCGCCAGTTTGTCGAGAACAAAGAGTACGAGCAATACAAAACCTCCAAATTCCCCGACAAAAAGATTGCCATCGTCACCTGCATGGACACCCGCCTCGTGGAGCTGCTGCCCGCCGCCCTTGGCATCAAAAACGGCGATGTGAAAATCATCAAAAACGCCGGCGCCACCATCACCAACCCATTCGACTCCACCATGCGCTCCCTCCTCGTGGCCATCTACGAGCTCTCGGTCAACGAGGTGATGATCATCGGTCACACCGGCTGCGGCGTGCAGGGCATGGACAGTCAGGAAATGCTGCACCTCATGCGCCAACGCGGCATCGACGAGGAGCACATCCAGCTCATGCGCCACTGCGGCATCGACCTCGACTCGTGGCTTCACGGCTTCGACGACACCCACGCCGCCATCCTCGAAACCGTCGATCTCGTCAAAAACCACCCCCTCATGCCCCGCGACGTAGTGGTGCGCGGCTATATCATGGATAGCGAAACGGGCAAACTCAACACCCTCTGAACCAAACACACCTTCCGGGCCTTATGAATAGAATACATATTAAATTAGAATATATCCATAGCGTCAACTATGCCCTCTGCCACAGCGGCATCCCTGTGTGCCAATATGTGGAGCTCACCAACGAGAGCAGCCAGCTGCTCACCAACGTGCAAGTCAGCTGCCAGGGCGAATATATATGCGAATTCCAGAGCCACCTCATCGCCGCCATCCAGCCTGGCGAAACGGTGCGCCTCAACCAGTTTCCCGTCAGGCCCAATCTCAACAAGCTGCTCGAACTCACCGAAAAGTTGCCCTCCTCCTTCGACATCATCGTGGATATCGACGGTCAGCACGACGACAAAAAGGCTTTCGCCATCGACCTCATGCCCTTCGATCAATGGCTCGGCACCACCATCCTGCCGCAGTCGCTGGTGGCCTTTGTCACCCCCAACCACCCTGCCATCAACGCCCTTATCGTCAAGGCTGCCGGCATCCTCAAGGATATCACCGGCCATTCCGCCTTCCTGGCCTACCAGTCGGGAAACATCAATAATGTGAAGAATCAGATTGCCGCCGTCTATGCCGCCCTGCACCAAAGCGGCATCATCTACCGCAGCGTGCCCGCCAGCTACGAGGTTGTAGGCCAGCGCATCACCACCCCCGACCAAGTGCTCGCCCTCAAGATAGGCAACTGCATCGAGCTCACCCTCCTCTTTGCCTCCGTGCTCGAAAGTATCGGCATCAACTGCGGCATCGTGCTCCAAAAGGGGCACGCCTACCTGGCCGCCTGGCTTGTTGACGACAGCTGCTCCTACAGCATCTGCGACGACGCCTCTTTCCTCGAAAAAAAATGCTCTCGCGGCATCAACGAGATGCTTGTCATCGAGTGCACCCACATAGCTCAGGAAAAGACCACCTTCGAGATGGCCGTGCAGGCCGCCGAGCACAGTCTCGCCGACCTCAGCCAGTTCGAGATGTTCATCGATGTGCGCCGCTGCCGCCTCGAACGCTACCTCCCCCTGCCCATCCGGGTGCTCAAAAACGGCTCCTGGCAGGTCGAGGAAGAAGGCGTGGCCCACGACCTCTGTGTGCTCGATGTCAAAGAGCACGACCGTTTCGACCTCTCTCACCTCCGCGAGTCCAAACACGAGCTCACCAAATTCGACATCTGGGAGCGCAAACTCCTCGACTTCTCTCTCCGCAATTCGCTCCTCAACCTCCATCCCCGCCGCCGTGCCGTACAGTTTATCTCGTTTGATATCAATCGCATCGAGGATCACCTGCAGGATGGCGAGGAATATTGCATCGAGGCCAAGCCCGACATGGATTTCCGTTTCGAATCCGACGACCAAATCGTCCGTTCCAAACTCTACGAGCCTCTGCGCCAGCTCATCCAAAGCGATATCGACCACCACCGCCTCCACACCTTCCAGCCCGAAGGCGAAACGCAGTCCACACTCAAAACCATCTATCGCTCCGCCCGCAACTCCATCGAGGAAACGGGTGCCAACTCTCTCTTCCTCACCATCGGCACCCTTCGCTGGTTCGAAACCCAGCAAAGCGAAACTCCCCGCTACGCTCCCCTCCTCATGCTGCCCGTCGAAATGGTGTACAAGAAGGGCCGCTACTATATCCGCACCCGCGAAGAGGACATCACCTTCAACATCACCCTCCTCGAGTTCCTACGCCAAAACTACAACATTGCCATCAACGGCCTCGCCCCGCTGCCCAAGGACGACAGCGGCGTGGATGTGCCCCTCATCTTTGCCCTGCTGCGCGACGCCCTCAAAGATCAAAAACGCTGGGATGTTGAAGAAGAGTGCCTCCTGGGCAATTTCTCCTTCAGCAAATTCCTCATGTGGAACGATATCCACAACAACCGCCAACTCCTCACCCAAAACCAGATCGTGAGCAGCCTTGTGGCCAACCGCCTCACCTTCACCCCCGAGCCCATCCAGAGCGGCCTCAAAGCCTACGACAGCCAAACCTCGCCCGACAACGTGGCCCTGCCCATTGCCGTCGATTCCTCGCAGCTGTCGGCCATCATCGAGGGGGGCAAAGGTAAGTCCTTCATCCTCTACGGCCCTCCGGGCACCGGCAAGTCGCAAACCATCACCAACCTCATCGCCAACGCCCTCTACCAGGGCAAGCGCGTCCTCTTTGTGGCCGAAAAGATGGCCGCCCTCAGCGTGGTGCAGACCCGCCTTGCCAAAATCGGCCTCGACCCCTTCTGCCTCGAGCTCCACTCCAACAAATCCACCAAACGCCATGTCCTCGAACAGCTCGACAAAGCCTTGAAGGTGGCCCACATCGTGCCTCCGGCCGACTATTCCGCCACTGCCGAAAAGATTTTCGAGCATCGCAAAAAGCTTATCGAATATATCAACGCCCTCCACCAAAAGGCCGACAACGAAACCCTCTCGCTCTACGACTGTATCATGCGCTACGAGGCCATCGACGGCCAGCCGCTCTTCTCCTTCGCCTTCCATCCCGCCATCGATCAGTTCATCTCCCAGCAGGGGTTCGACCAGGTGGAAAATCTCTTGGGCGACAAGCTCGAAACCATCGTCAAGCTCGTCGGCCAGCCTTCCGCCCATCCCCTCAACGGCTTGCGCCTCACGCAGGAAATGATGGCCGATACCGCCGGCCTCACCGCCCGCATGCAGCACGATATGCAGCTGCTCCAGCAGTTCCTCCAGCGCTACGACTCCCTTTGCGGCGTGGCCGACCTGCGCCAGGCCATCCTGCGCGACAACGATGCCGCCATCCTCGGCCTCGATGCCGCCCAGCTCCACCAGCAGTGGCGCCAAGCTAATGCCAAATGGGTTCTGCCCAAAATCTTTGCCAAAAAGAAATTCATCAAACAGCTCCAAGGCTACAATCCCTACATCACCGAGGCCGAAGTGCCCACCCTGCTCCAACGCCTCGCCGCCTACGCCCAGCAGCACAACGAGATAGCCAACGTCCACAACATCCTGTCGCAATACCTCGGCCGCCAATTCGCCGACGACGAGATGCCTGCCCAGCAGCTGGTTCTCGACACCATCAGCCGCCTCGAACGCTGGTCGGCCAATGCGCCCCTCATGCGCGACTGGTATCACTGGGCGCAGTATGCCCAGCAGCTGCAGTCCTGCGGCATAGGCTGCGTAGTTGCCGCCATGGAGAGCCAGGAGTGGCAGCCCCGCTCCATGCGCAACGCCTACCTCAAGGCCCTGCTCAAATACAAGATCGAAATCAAAATCAGCTCCACTCCCGTCCTCAGCACCTTCGAGGGCATGCTCTTCGACGAGATGGTGCGCCAATACAAAAAACTCACCAACGATTTCCACGTCCTCACCCAAAAAGAGCTCTATGCCCGCCTCGCAGCCCGCATTCCCCGCATTGCCGACAACCTCGACAACAGTTCCGAAATCGGTCTCCTCAACCGCAACATCAGCAATGGCGGCCGCGGTCTTTCGCTCCGCGACCTCTTCGACCAAATTCCCACGCTCCTGCCCCGCCTCTGCCCCTGCATGCTCATGAGCCCCATGAGCGTGGCCCAGTATATCGACCTCTCGCAGGAGAAGTTCGACCTCGTCGTGTTCGACGAAGCCTCCCAGATGCCCACCAGCGAAGCCGTCGGCGCCATAGCCCGCGGCACCTCGCTCATCGTTGTCGGCGACCCTAAGCAGATGCCGCCCACCAGCTTCTTCACCTCCACCAGCGTGGATGAGGAAGAGGCCGCCATCGACGATATGGAGAGCATCCTCGAAGACTGCCGCACCCTCGAAATCCCCTCCATCCAGCTCAACTGGCACTATCGTTCGCGCCACGAGAGCCTCATCGCCTTCTCCAACAACGAATACTACGACGGCTCTCTCATCACCTTCCCCTCTGTCGATGATCAGGAAACCAAGGTGCAGTATGTCCACATCGACGGCTACTACGACAAAGGCGGCCGCCGCAACAACAAAGCCGAGGCCGAAGCCATCGTCAAAGAGGTTGCCCGCCGTCTGCGCGACAAGCAGCTCTCGCAGCAAAGCATCGGCATCATAGCCTTCAGCGTGGTGCAGCAAACCCTTATCGAGGACATGCTGCAGGATATGCTCGACAAAGACAAGGTCCTCCGCGACATCGCCGACGCCATGTACGAGCCCATCTTTGTCAAAAACTTGGAGAATGTGCAGGGCGACGAGCGCGACGTCATCCTCTTCTCCATCGGCTACGGCCCCACCAAGGACGGCACCGTGTCCATGAATTTCGGTCCCCTCAACAACGCCGGCGGCGAACGCCGTCTCAATGTGGCCGTCAGCCGTGCCCGCCACGAGATGCTGGTGTTCTCCACCCTCAAGGCTTCGCAAATCGACCTCCGTCGTTCCCAGGCCCGTGGTGTGGAAGGCCTCAAGCATTTCCTCGACTATGCCGAAACCAAGACCCTCGCCCGCAACTCTGCCAGCGCCGACAGCCAGCCCAGCACCGACATCGCGCAGCAAATAGCCAGCCGCCTCGCCGCCCGCGGCCTCAACGTGCAAACCAATATCGGCCGTTCGCAGTTCAAGGTCGATATCGCCCTGGCGCAACCCGACAATCCCGCCATCTACCGCCTCGGCATCCTGCTCGACGGCGAGCAATACCGCGACACCCGAACCACCCGCGACCGCGAAATCGTGCAGCCTTCCGTCCTCTCGTCGCTGAATTGGCAGGTCATGCGTGTGTGGAGCGTTGATTGGTTCAACAACCCCGAGCGCGTCATCGACCGCATCCTCGAAGCCTACCATGGCGCTCCCCATCCCCACGACGAGCCCCACACCAAGGCCGCCTTCGATATCTCCAACGAGGCTCTCGAAGAAACCACCTCCCACAACCTTCAATACCAAGAGTGTGTGGTGCAGCAGGCCGAGGCTGCCACCATGAGCACCGCCACCATCCTCAAGTCCATCGTGGCCGCCGAGCAGCCCATCACCTTCGCCCACCTCTGCCGCCGCGCCTGCGCCATCCGGGGCATCGCCCGCGTCACCCCCACCATCCAAAAAGAGCTTTCCACCCTCGTAGATCAGCTGTTCTTTGTCCAATCCGACAACGGTCAGGTGGTGTGGGCTTCCCAGGCAGACAGCATCGACTATCCCTGGTACCGCCCCAATTCCGGCCGCGACATCAACGATATCCCCATGGTGGAGATCAAAAACGTAGTGCGCGAAGCCATCAGCGAGCAATTCGCCCTCCAAACCGACAGCCTCACCCTCATCGCTGCCAAAAAACTCGGCTTCAGCCGCCGTGGTGCCAACGTCGATGCCGCCTTCCAACAAGCCCTCGCCCAACTCATCGCCGCCGGCGAAATCCAAGAAACCGAAGGAAAACTGAAGGCAAATGATAATTAAGATTTAAGAGTTAAGAGTTAAGAATTAAGAGAGCAGCTTACCGTTACCGCGTCAGCCTTCTCAATTCACTATTCACAATTCACTATTCACTGATATTATTTAAGAATTAAGAGTTGCCCCGCCCTAGAACATCCTAGCTCTCCCTAGTAAATCCTACCCCTCAACTAACGTGAACGTAAACGTGAACGTAAACGGCTGGCGCCAACAACTAAGCCACTAAGCGACTAAACAACTAAGCGACTAAACTTCATCAACTTCTAAACTCATAAACTAATAAACTTCTAAACTAATAAACTTCTAAACTAATAAACTTCTAAACTAATAAACTCCTAAACTTCATCAACTCATAAACTCATAAACTCATAAACTTCATCAACTCCATCAACAACTAAACAACTAAGCCACTAAACAACTAAGCCCTAAAAAACCCTATGAAAGAAATCATCACTTTTCTCCGCGAAGTGGAGGCCAACAATAACCGCGAGTGGTTCAACGACAACAAACCCCGCTTCCAGCATCTGCAACAAAAATGGAACGCCTTTTGCGAAGAGCTCATCAAAGAAATAGGCGCTTTCGACGACGACATCGCGCGCCTCACCCTCCGCGACTGCACCTATCGTTTCTACCGCGACACCCGTTTCAGTGCCGACAAATCGCCCTACAAAACCCACATGGGCTGCTTCATGGCTCCCGGTGGCAAAAAATCCATGCATTCGGGCTATTATTTCCACCTCGGCACCGGCCAGGGCCTCTCCTATCCGGGTCCCCATATGCTCGCCGTGGGCAACTACTGCTACGACCCCAAGTCGGTCAAAATCCTGCGCGAAGACATCAGCTATGGCTGGGATGAGTTTTCCACCAAGGTGCTGTCCGTAGCCGACGCTCGCTTTGTGCCCGACATGGACAACGCCCTCAAGCGTGTGCCCAAAGAGTACCCTACCGACGCTCCTTATGCCGACTGGATGCGCATGAAAAGCTACGGCCTCTCCATGCTTGTGGACGAAGACTTCGTCACCGCCCCCCAGCTAGCCCAACGCGTAGCCGCCATATTCCGCACCACCAAGCCCTTCAACGACTACATCAACCGCGCTGTTGATTATGTGATGTGTGATCGGTGATTAGTGAATTGTGATTAGTGAATTGTGAATTGAGTTGGCTGACGCGCCAGTCAACTCTTAATTCTTAACTCCAAAATCTTAAACAAAATCAGTGGTCTGCCGCGGTGAGTTTTATCCCGAATTAGTGAATTAGTGAAGGCTGACGCGGTTACCTACGCCCTTAACTCTTAATTCTTAACTCTTAATTCTTAATTATCAATCAAATCTTAAATCTTAAATAACTAGATTTCCACTGCCACTGCGTGGACCATGGGCTTGCTGCTAGTGATAGTCAGCACACCGTTTTTCACCTTGGCGGTGCAACCAGGCGTGATACATTTCACCTTGGTGGCGCCCACAGCCAGCGCAAAGGAGACCTTCTTTGTAGGCTCGTTGATCAGGCAAATAGCATAGCGGTGCTTGCCGTCCTTGCTCTGGGTGTAGCGCACATCGCCTTTGCTATAGGGATACAGGGGGCGAGTGGCGTAAATAGCCTGGCCGTTCATATCGAGCCATGCGCCCATCTCCTGCATACGCACCACGGCTTCCTGGGGCAGACGGCCTTCGGCATCGGGGCCCACATTCAGCAGCAAGTTGCCGCCCTTGGCCACCACATCGCACAGCATGTGAATCAGCTGGCCCACACTCTTATAATTATCATTAGGCACATAACTCCAGCTGTCGCCCATCGTCATGCACGTCTCCCACGGATACGGCAGCAGCGAGTCGGGCACCTGCTTCTCCGGCGTGCGGTAATTCTCATAGCGGCCGCCCACGCTGCGATCCACAATAATCAAGTCGGGGTTATTGCTGCGGGCAATCTTGGCCAGGCGTTCCATATCCACATCCTGCACACGCTGGTAGCAGCCCAGCCAGGGGCGGGTCTCGTCGTTGATGCTCCATTCGGGGCGCACCCAGCCGCCGTCGAGCCACAAAATATCGATATCGCCGTAATTATGCGTCAGCTCGTGAATCTGGTTGTGCGTAAACTCCACATACCGTTTCCAGCGGTCGGGGTGCTCGCTGATGTCGTAATTCACATTGCGGTCGGGCGTAGCCCATTCGTGGGCCCAGTAGTCGTCGCAGTGCCAGTCGGGCTTCGAAAAATACAGACCCGTCCACATCCCCTTGCCGCGAAAAGCATCCACAATAGCGCGGGTAATGTCGGGCTGTGCCGTGCGACTGTACGGGCAGTCGGGAGCCGTCACGCCATATTTCGAAAACTTACTGTCAAACATACAAAAACCATCGTGATGCTTCGTCGTAAACACCACATACTTCATGCCCGCCTGCTTAGCCATGGCAGCCATCTGGTCGGGGTGGAAATCCTTGGGATTAAAAGTCCTGTTCAAATTCCAATACTCCTGCTTATACTGGTCGTACGGAGCGCCGTTGCGATTAATCCAAGGCTCGTTGCACAAATTCCACGACTCCACCACGCCCCACTGAGCGTAGATGCCCCAGTGCATCATAAATCCGAACTTCAAATCCTGCCACTGATCAATGCGGTTAAGCACCACGGGGTCCGTCTCGGGTTCTCGATCGGTCTGAGCACCGACCCAGCCCATAGCCATCATAGTGATATACAGCGCAAAAAATACAATTTTCTTCATATCCATACCATTTTGAATTTCCTGCAAAGATACACCTTTTTTCACGATAATGGAATTTTTAATGATGAGTGAATTGTGATTTGCGAATTGAGCCGCCGCACACGGATACACACCTTTCTACAAACAGCTTCATTTTTGGACGTTTTTTCTTCCTTCTTGAAGCTGTTTTTCGTGTTTTTATGCAACTTGTTTTTGACTAAAAGTTGCATTTCTTATTGGAGCTTAGGTTCAATAAATCTGCGATTCAAAAAAAAAATGTATCTTTGCATCGTCAATTCGAGCGAAGGATTGACCGAGAAAGACGCATTTAGACTTTGTTCCACAACAATGAATCCAGACGAATGTATCATGGGGCAAAAGGTGGGATGAAGACTTGGATGAATGGCTCCGCTTGATTGTATTATATTGGGATTCAGTCGCAAATCAGAGCCAGATTTGCAGAAAAAGGTTGCAGCCCGACACGGAATAAGGGCGATATTGGATATGGAAAAGGATGATTTAGCGCTGTTCCCCGCTAAATATAGCGAGAAGTGGGGATATATCGATGACGAAACGGGAAGTATTTTAATTAAGCGCTATGATGATTATAATTTCCTGCAAGTGCTGGGTGCTGCGATTGGACGGATATGGAGACCTATAAGAAAAAGGGGATATATCAACAAGAAGGGAAACTTTGTGATTGAGCCTCAGTTTGATTATACTTGTGACTTCTCGAATGGGTTGGCCCGTGTAAAGATTGGAGACAAATATGGATATATCGACAAGACGGGAAGTGTTGTGATTGAGCCTCAGTTTGGTGACGATGAATCTTATGACTTCTCGGAAGGGCTGGCTCGCGTGAAGATTGGTGGTAAATGGGGATATATCGATATGACGGGAAGTTATGTATCTAAACCCCAGTTTGATCATGCTAGTGACTTCTCGGATGGGTTGGCTTGTGTGCTGATTGGACGGAAATGGGGATATATCGACAAAACGGGAAGCTATGTGATTAACCCTCAGCTTAACCTTCCTGCTCATGACTTCTCGGAAGGGCTGGCTCTTGTGAATGTTGGACGGAAATGGGGATACATCGACAAGACGGGAAATTTTGTGATTGAACCTCAGTTTGATTGGGCTCGTGGCTTCTCGGAGGGGCTGGCTCCTGTGAAGGATGGTGATTATCCGCATAAATGGGGATACATCGACAAGACGGGAGGTTTTGTGATTGAACCTCAGTTTGATGAGGCTTGGAATTTTTCAGAAGGGCTGGCCTGTGTGGGGATTGTTAAATATCCGAATACTAAATATGGATTTATCGACAAGACGGGAAGTTTTGTGATTAATCCGCAGTTTGATGGGGCTGGTTTGTTCTCGGAAGGGCTGGCTTGCGTGAAGTTTGGATGGAAATATGGACATATCGACAAGAAGGGAAACTTTGTGATTTACCCTGTGCTTGATGTTGCAGAGAATTTCTCTGAAGGGCTGGCTAAAGTGAGGATTGGTGATAAATTTGGATATGTCAACAAAAAGGGCAAAATTGTACGCATGTGGCAGGGAGTGATAGGCGGGAGGTTTTAACCCTCATAATTCACACTAGCTCAATTAGAATCCATGCCAGGCGGTCAGCATCATGTGAGCGACTGGCAGAATGATAAAATGGTGGCATAGTTGTCAAATAGCTGTGCCACTTTTTTTTTGAAGTGTGAAGCAAAGTTGCAGCATTGATCAGCAATCAATAATCGGACAAGGCCTGTTCACTCTTTACAAAACAGATGAAAAGAAAATGGGAATTGCGGAATTTGGCATATCTCCATGCGCAACTCCCTCAAAAAAAACGATGGCGGCACCCCTCTTAGCAGAGATGCCGCCATTTTCTTGCCCCGATAAGCTTTGGCCCAACCGACCGATGCGCTATGCCACTTTGGTGAACAATGTGGCCCCGTATCTTGCGTTAGGCACTACCCGCTTTGTCCGCACCCATTCGCTCGTCAACTTGGCGGGGTTGGAGCGCATGCCCATGCTTAGCAGTGCTCCCGTAACCTCCTCGGGCGTGAACTGCTCGCCCAACTTGTCATAGACTGCCTTGCCCGAAAAACGCCCTTGCAGTGTTGTTCCGTCCTCGTCGAAGGGGAAATTGAATTGTGAAAAGTGCGGCAACCCTCAATCCACAATTCACAATTTCACAGAAAAATAAAAACATTATTCAAAAAAAAAATGTATCTTTGCATCGTCAATTCGAGCGAAGGATTGACCGAGAAAGACGCATTTAGACTTTGTTCCACAACAATGAATCCAGACGAATGTATCATGGGGCAAAAGGTGGGATGAAGACTTGAATGAATGGCTCCGCTTGATTGTATTATATTGGAATTCAGTCGCAAATCAGAGCCTTATTTGCAAAAAAGAGAAGTTGCAGCCCGACACGGAATAAGGGCGTTATTGGATATGAAAAGAATATGGTTGTTCAGCTTAGTCTGCAGTCTGTTGCTCCCATTCGTGGGCTGCAACCAACATAGTTCGACATCTTCCTCCGAAGATCATGTTGGCTTGTCCCCGGCTGTATCTGGCGATAAGTGGGGGTATATCGACAAAACCGGAAAGTTTGTGATTGAGCCTCAGTTCGATGATGCTTGGGACTTCTCTCAAGGGCTGGCCAAAGTAGAGGTCGGCGATAAATATGGCTATATCGACAAAACCGGAAAGTTTGTGGTTGAGCCTCAGTTCGATGGGATTGAGGACTTCTCGGAAGGTCTGGCCATAGTGCAAGTTAATGGTAGATATGGATTTATCGACAAAGTCGGAAATCTCGTGGTCAAACCCCGGTTCGATCAAGCTTGGAACTTCTCCGATGGGCTGGCTGCTGTAGCGATTGACGGCAAATATGGGTTTATCGACAAAACCGGGAAGTTAGTCATCAAACCCCAGTTCGATGGCGTTTTTGACGACTTGGACTATATGTTAGTCGGCGATAGTACAAAAAACACAAATGTTAGACACGTCTCTTTTTTCAAAGAAGGGCTGGCTGCTGTGGCGATTGGCGGTAAACTTGGATGTATTGACAAAAACGGGGAGGTCGTGATCAAACCTCAGTTCGATTGGATTGAGGGATTCTTTCAAGGGCTGGCTGCTGTGGCGATTGGCGGTAAATATGGCTATATCGACAAAACCGGAAAGATTGTGATTGAGCCTCAGTTCGATTGGGCTGATGACTTCTCAGAAGGGCTGGCGCAAGTAAGAATTGGCAAACTTGGCGACGATAAATGTGGAATAATAGACAAAACGGGAAAATATGTAATTCAGCCCCAGTTCGATGTCATCTTGCACTTCTTCGAGGGGCTGGCTATTGTGAAGATTAACGGCAAAAGTGGGTATGCCAACAAAGCGGGCGAGATTGTTATCAAACCCCAGTTCGATTGGGCCGAGGAATTTTTGGAAGGGCTGGCCGATGTGCGAATCGGTGATAAATGGGGATATATCAACAAAGCGGGCAAGGTGGTTATCAAACCCCAGTTCGATAGGGCCGAGGGCTTCTCAGAAGGGCTGGCTCGAGTGGGGAATAATGATAAATATGGATTTATCGACAAAACCGGGAAATTTGTGATCGAACCCCAATTCGATTGGGCCGAGAGCTTTTGGGGCGGGTTAGCCTTTGTGCGAATTGGCGAAAAATCCGGATATATCGACAAGACAGGAAAAGAAATATACATGTGGGAAGTGAAAGATATGAAGAGTGAAGGCGGCATCTTGTGAATGCCCGCCGATGTGAAAGCGACCCTCCGCGGTCGCTGACTTCCCTCATAGAAGCCCCCCATTAAGCCCCCCACTTAATGGGGTATGTTATTTTTTTTGATTTGTCCAAATGTTTGTCTTGTCCAAATGTCCAAGTTTTTAGTGACGGAGAGCCCCCTCAGCTCCAATCTAGTTTCACAGCGGACGCATTCCCCAACCCAAGCGCCTTGCACAAAATCGCCTTCTCGTCGTCCTCCGCCGTCACGGGCACGTACCCTCCCGTCCTGCGAATCTGCGGCAGCACCTCCTCAAACACCCAGTCCTGAAACCTCTGCGCCTCGGCCTTGCGGCTTTGGAAGATGCAGCGGTAGAGGTTAGCCTCGTCGATGTAAGTCATCTTCTGCATCACCTCCGTTCCATGCTGGTTAAAGGTAGGGGTGTGAATAGTACTCATACCCCTCTCGACCAACCTTTGCTTCACCTTTGCGGGAGTTCCTAAATGCAACGCCTTGCATACATCGCTCAAGTTGAAGTAAACCTTGCCGTCCGCCTCGGCCACTCTGAGCTGGCCGAACATCTCGTTTTTGAAAACTTGATAATTTGTTTTCATTTTCTAAAATTTACCGTGTCCATAAGCACGGGGTCTTAAATAATTGATATAATTTTTATTTTTTCTCGAAAAGCCAACTGACCCTGCCAGCCGCCCCTCGCCAAAACCATTCTCCAACATGTCAAACACCTCTCGACCTCTTTCGAAATCGAGTGCAAAAATATGGCGATTTTTTCGCTGTGGATTTTGTGAAGAATAGTGTGGATAAATAAAAACAGGGCAACCCTTTCGGATTGCCCTGTCGTTCACCGCATTCAGCGGTACTCAAAAAAAAAACTGTTACAACTGTTATCTGTTACCTATTCTGCTACCAACGGTTGGCATGGCGAGCCGCCACATTGCCCGAGCACACAAACCGATGCATAGATATACAAAAAACGCGACACCGACAAGCCGAGTTTTCAACATGGCGGCATTGGGGGCGTAATGCTGTGTGTGTCAGCGGGGAGGAGGAAGGAAAGGGTGCGGGTGGGTGGTAACAGTAACAGTTGTAACAGTTATTTGAAATCAAAAAAAAGGAAAATTATACTTTATATAATATAATTAAATTATATTATATAAAATTCTGTCGGGATTTTTTTTCAAACAACTGTTATCTGTTACAACTGTTATCTGTTACAACTGTTATCTGTTACAACTGTTACCTGTTACCGAGGTGGGCGGATGGGCACTGCTCCGCATCAGCTCCACTGTACCTTCGCCCAAGGGGCGGAAAAGCAACCTTGCGGTACTTGGACGAACCTTCAAATCAACAAATGTCAAATCAACAATGATCGACGTGAATTGCGAATCGAGCTGCCGAACCCGGAACTCTACAATCTGCAATCTTTAATTTACTACAGAAAACACGAATGGAACGAAAATTTTTGTCGCGGTTTTTGTCGCGGTTGGGGGAATTTACAGAAAAGGCTGGCTGGCGAGTGGAAAGCTGAAAGTGTAAAGTGGGGCGGCAGCCACTCTACATTCTACATTCTACAATCTACATTCTACCCTCTTCAATCTCTCGAAAAGTTTCTGAAATCGAGATTTTTTTGTATTTTTGCATTTTGAAGTAATAATTGATTAAAAAGTAAAACTATGCGCAAAGTATTAGTAATCATGATGATGCTTGCAACAGTGATGACTGTTTCGGCACAGAAGAAATGGGGCTACACCCTCGGTTTTGGCGGTGAATTGAAGTCCGGTAACGTGAACACCACCATTTTTAACACCAGCGCCGGTGTGGAGCGCAACGACAGCATTTTGTCGTTCGATGCAGGTGTTTCTTACATCTATGGTTTGAAGGATGGCGAGAAATTTGAGGACAACCTGACTGGCAACCTCAAGTTCGACTTGTGGCAGTACGACCGCTGGAGCCCCTTTGTGAGCTACAGCGCTAACCGCAACCACTTTAAGGGCTACGACTGGCGTCACACTGGCCTGGCCGGCGTGAAGTACCGCATGTTCTGGAATGCCGTTTGCGACTACAGCATCAGCGCCGCTTATGTGTTTGAATATACCGACTATCTGGAGGCCGAGGATCTGCGCGCCCAGGTGAGCCGTCTCTCGGTACGCTTCAAGATGCGCCACAAGATCAACGACTATGTGAGCCTGAAGCACACCACTTTCTACACTCCTTCGTTCTACGACTTTACCGGCGACTGGGGTCTGAACTCCACCACCAGCCTCAGCACCAAGCTGAGCTCGCACATCTCGCTGGACCTCAACTTCACCTACGACTACCACAGCCTGGTGCCCGAAGGCGTGAAGA
Organism: Bacteroidales bacterium; assembly: GCA_024400545.1. GTDB lineage: Bacteria > Bacteroidota > Bacteroidia > Bacteroidales > P3 > Colimorpha. The sequence continues at coordinate 54,009 of JAKSMO010000004.1, forward strand.
ATGCAGATATCATCACCTCCGCTACTCTGAAGATGAAATTCTAAACTTATCCAATCTTTTTCCATTCAGGGGTGGGCGCTCGCACAGAGCCTCACCCCTTTTTTGTGCTGAGTGAATTGCGAATTGGCTGCCGCGGTTGTGCGAGTGGAAAGTGGAGAGTGGAAAGTTGGGCGGCAGCCACTCTTTATTTTTTATTTTTCATTAATTAATTCACCTCGCTCTTTATTTTTTTTTATTCATTAATTCAAGTTAAATTCGTATATTTGCATTTTTTACGCATCATTAACATTTGCACGCAACCAATACAACATCAAATGATTAAGAGAAAAGATTACATTTCCCCTACGGTCAAAACCGTTGTTTTTAAGGTAGAAAAAGGGTTCGACAACAGCTGCTACAACACCCAACACAACCCAGATTTGGAAATCAGAGTGTCCGACAACAGCGGATCCAGCCTGCTGGAAGGTTACACAACTCAGTCAGACAACAACATCTTCCACTAAAAAGCCGCAGCCATGAAGAGATTATTTGCATTAGCCATTGCGGCAAGCCTGGCCTTTGCAGGATGCCAGCGCGAAGAGGGCGAGGTGGTGTTTGAAGCCTCGCTGGCCCACAACAACACCAAGATAAGCATGGACGCAAACAACTTTCTGGCGTGGGAAGAGGGCGACCTGGTGAGGATTAGCGACCAGGTTACGGGCACAGTGTTTGAGGTGCACACAGACAACGCTAATCATATTGCCCACCTGCATCAGAAATTGCAAAAGGACAATAGTCACCAATATAGGAACAGCACCAATTACTTTGCCATCTACCCCGGCCCGGGAGAGAATTCGAACAACTATATTTCCTCCACCAACACCAGTGCACAGAACATATTTTTTAGAGTGAACAGCATCGGCAACGAACAGATAGTGACCAACGACCGGCACTACGACAAGGACTGGCTGGTGTGCACAGCAGCGAACAGGGGCAGCGCCAAGCCCAGCTCGGGCACACGCACGGTGCACCTGCAGTTTCACAACTGCATGGCACTGCTGAAATGCACCATTACTGAAGGCTGCACCAACATCTGCCAGCTGAAGGTGACGGCCAGCACTGACGACAACGGAGCTCCCATAGGCGGCCACGCATGGGTTTCGACCTCCGATGCGGGCGTGGACCTAACCTGCTTGACCGGCATCAACAACACAGACAGGAAGTACGACATCACCCTCAGGAAAGAGGACAACACGGCACTGACGCCAGGAGAATACTACATAGCCATTTGGTCGGACTATTACAATAGTACCAGCACTTCTATCTCGCCTAGCATGAACACATCCGATTACCTCAGCCACACCACAAAGAAGAACGTGACCATCACCCCCTGCAACGCCAGCGGGACTGCCATTGAGGGCTACGGCAGCTACACGGTGGATAGCTACAGCTTCTTCCGCAACACAATTTACCCCGTGGGCACATTCCCCAAAACGTCGAAGGAAAGCAAAGAAGCCTCGATATTCCATTAGGCGCCAGCACATCAACTAAGAGAAGTAAACACATGAAAAAGATATTCATATTAGCCGTTGCGGCAAGCATGGCCCTTGCCGGATGCCAGCGCGAAGATGGAGAGGTGGTGTTTGAAGCCTCGCTGGCCCACAACAACGCCAAAATAAGCATGGACGCAAGCAATATGCTGGCGTGGGAAGAGGGCGACCTGGTGAGATTGGGCTACTTTGGGCACTCCACCGTTTTTGAAGTGGCGGTTGACAACCGAGAGCAGATAGCCCATCTGCACCAAAAATTGGAATGGGATGCCAGTCACACTTACCGCTACAGCACCGAATTTTATGCCCTGTACCCCGGGAGCAACAACACTGGCATCAACAATACAATCACAACCAACGAGACGATAAACAAATACTACAAAGTGACCAGCACCGGCAGCGTGCAGATAGTGACCGACGACCGGCACTACGACAAGAACTGGCTGGTGTGCACAGCAGCGAAAAAGGAGAATAGCAGCGATATTCCCGCCTCGGGCACACGCACAGTACAACTGCAGTTTCACAACTGCATGGCACTGCTGAAATGCACCATTGCCGAAGGCTGCACCAACATCTACCAACTGAAGGTGACGGCAGGCAACAACGGAGCCTACATAGGCGGACACGCATGGGTTTCGACCTGCGATGCGGGCGTGGATCTGGAGAACAACCTCAGAGAAGGTAACAACATCAACGACGGAAACAAAATACGCTCCATCACGCTGAAGAAACAGGACAACACGGCACTGATGCCGGGCGAATACTATATAGCCATCTGGTCGGACTACTACAACAGCACCAGTGCCACCAGAACACCTAGCATGAGCACATCCGATTACGCCCACTGCACCACGAAGAAGAACGTGACCATTACCCCCTGCAACGCCAGCGGGACGGCCATCAGCGGCTACGGCAGCTACACGGTGGAGAGCTACAGTTTCTTCCGCAACACGATCTACTCCGTGGGCACATTCCCGAAACAGAGCAATACGGACAGCAAAGAAGCCTCGATATTCCATTAATTTGGGGGGCGGAAGAAAAAAAAAATTTGCCATATCGGAAAAAGTGTGTATCTTTGCAAACTCAAAATGGTGCGCAAAACACCCTTTTGGGAACAAGAATAATTAATTAAAATAAACAATAACAATCGTTTGCGAAAAACGGCGCGAACGGCAAAAACAACACAAAAAATGAAAAAAGGAATCCATCCTGAGAACTATCGTTTGGTTGTATTCAAAGATATGTCCAACGAAAACATGATCCTCGTTAAGAGCTGCGCTAACACCAAAGAGACCGTTACCTTCACCGATGGTAAAGAGTACCCCGTTGTTAAGCTCGACCTTACCAACACTTCTCACCCCTTCTTCACTGGTAAGATGAAGCTCGTTGACACCGCTGGTCGTGTTGATAAGTTCCTCAACAAGTACAAGAAATACTCAAAGAAGTAATTTGTTTTAGGTTTTAGATTAAAAGCTCCCTTCGAAAGTTGGGGGCTTTTTTATTTTTTAGAGGGACATGAGTTCCCCACAACTTTAATCGATACTATTAAGAACATGAAAAGATTAGCACTACTCATCCTGACCGCCATCACAATCATGGCCTGCAACCGCAAACCTGTTGAATTCAACAATCTCGAATCTCATTTTGCCCAAACCGACGAAATCCGCATCCACTACAAAACTGCCGGACGGGGCGACAAAGCCCTTGTGTTCGTGCACGGCCTGGGCTGCGACCTGAATACCTGGCAGGCTCAGTACGACACATTTATCACCGCCAACGTGAAAATGCTCTTTATCGACCTGCCCGGCTTTGGCCAGAGCGACAAGCCCCAGACGGACTACACCCTTGAGTTCTACGCCAATGCGGTGAAGGCTGCGATGGACGATGCCGGAATAGAGAAAGCCATACTCGTGGGGCACAGCCTCGGCACTCCTATCTGCCGACAGATGTGTTTCGACTATCCCGAGCGGGTGTCGGCACTGGTGGATATCGACGGCGTGTATGTCCTCCTTCCAGCCGATCCAGAAGCCTGCGACGCATATGTCATCAACATGCAGGCCTTTGCTGCGGGATTCTGTCAGGACAATGTGGCCGAATATTTTGCCCAATTTGTGAGCCAGCTTGCCGGCCCTAACACGCCTCAATGGGTGACCGACTATGCCATGAGCACCATGCCCCAAACCCCGGGCTACGTGGCCTGCAACACTATGGGACACCTGATTACGCGCTATTTAACCGGCCAGAAAATCGAGGTGCCCGCCGCCATTATCTGCACGCAGAACAGCGGAATAGAGCCCGACAACAAGGAGCGTATGGCCGAGCTTTACACCAACATGGAATACACCGAGCTGACCACCTGTGGCCATTTCATCCACATGGAACAGCCCGAAGTGGTGAACCAGGCAATCCGCAAACTGCTTTTTTGAGTGTAGAGGGTAGAGTGTAGATTGTAGAGTTCCGGGTGCGGCAGCAACTTTCCACTTTACTTTTAGTGAATAGGGAATAGGGAATTAAGTTCCCGCACCCGGATACTTTCCACTTTCAATTTTCAACTTTCCACTCGAAAAACTTTCCACTGTTCACGGTAACAGTTGTAACAGTTGTAACAGTTATTGAAAGTTGATTTGATGGTTTAGGCTCAAGGTTCTGTGCGCCCCCCACTCTTAACTCTTAACTCTTAATTCTTAACTCTCAACTCCAAACCTATCATCCAATAAGGAATTGGCCAAAGCGGGTTTTGAGCAGGAGCTTGGTGGAGGCCACGCTAAGGATCAGGGTGACGGCGAGCACAAGCCAAGGCATAAGCCATACGCCCAAAGCACTGCCGCAGCACCAGGCCGGAAAGGGCGAGAAGAAATAGATATACTGCATGAAGAACATGTGGAGCACATAAACGCCATAGCACTGGCGCGAGCACTCGCGGAGGAAGGGATCGGGCTGTGCGGACTCGGCGGCACGATGGCGCGAGAGCCACAGCGACACGGAGGCATACAGGGCAAGGATGCCCAACGCGGTGTGGGCCAGATTGACGAGATGGAGGGTGGTGAGGCTGGCACCTCGGAGCCAGTGCGGACACTCGAAAGCGAAGCCCGGCAGACGGAGGGTGGACATTTGCAATCGCACCAAGATAAAGACGGCATAGAGCACCCACAAGAGGGCCACCAAGCCCCCTCGGGCCGCCCAGCGACGGCTATCGCCAGCCACGAAACGGAGGAAATAGCCCAGATAGAAATAGAAGAGGAAATAGGGCGCGCGGGTGAGCCCCATGCGCAATCCGCTGAATCGGCAGAGCGAAAGCACGGCAAGAGCCACCAGCAGGACACTGGCCGCCACGAGCTGCCAAGTGCGCCCCCAACGGGCTAGGATGGCAATGAGACGATCGAGCAGCCAGCCGGCAAGGAAGCACCAGAAAAGCATGGGCAGAAACCACAAATGGCCGATGCCGTTGGCTACCCGCCAAAAGGCTACGTTGACGCTGAAACGCGCCGGATTGAAGCGATAGAGGAAATAATAGACTATGCCGAAAAGGAAACAGGGGATGATAAGGCGCTTGAATTTCTTCCACACAAAGGAGAAGAAGCCCTGACGACGCGCCAGCTCGACGCACTGGTAGCAGAACACATAGCCGCCCACAAAGGCTATGGTCTCGATGCGGAAACCGCTAATGAGTCGGCCCATCCACCAATAAAAGGCATTGGAGGGCACGCCCTGAGGCGGATTCCACCCGCCGGTGAACACACACAGCGAATGATACACCACCAGCAGGAAGATGATAAGGGGGCGAATGATGGAGATTTCGTATAGCAGCTTCTTTTTCACGGCAATGGGATATTATTTGCCCTTGGCAAACTGGCGCGTGAGCAACAAGCTGGCAAGATAGGCCGACGAACGGAACACGGCAAAGAGGATGAGCGTGGCCTCGACAGTGCCGAAGAGCAGGCCGCCAAGCCACACGGACAGGAGGGTGCTGAGGGCGAAATAGAGCTGCCAGAGAAAGAAGGCACGCTGACGCTCGGCAACGATGAACATGCCGCTAAGGGAGTTGGAGACGAACATCAGCACCATGGCCGGCGCCAATATCTGGGCAAAGCGGCCCGCCTCGTACCACTGACTGCCCAGGAAGAGGGCGGTGAGCGAGGGCAGGAACCACTCGAAGATGAGCAGGAAGGCCACACCCAACACGGTGAGCACCCACATGATTTTGTCGAAACTGGCCAGGCAGCTGCCTTTTTGGCGGTATTCCTCGGTGGCGCGCTGGCGATAGACATCGCTGACGGAGGTGCTGATGATGTTGATGGGCACGGAGAAGAGGGTCATGGCCATGGAGAAGAGTCCCACCTGGGCGTTGCCGAAATAGAAAGTGATAATCCATATTGGCACAGCCTGGCCCAAGGAGTTGAGCAGGCGGCCCGGCATGTTGAAGAGGGGGAACTCGCGGAACTTGACGGCGCAGCGGCGCATCTCGGCCCAGCTGGTTTGGGCAAAGACGGCACCATCGTGCCACAAGGCACGGAACAAGCAGCCCAAGGCCGAAATGGCACGGCCGATGACATCGCCCATGACGAGGCCCTGCGAGAAGATGCGGACAAAGCCAAAGAGGGTTTTGGAGAGGACGATGGCCGAGGAGTTGATGATTTTGTTTAAGGCCAAGGACTTGAAGTATTTTTCGCGCACACACCACTCGTTATACACATTGAAGACAATGATGCTGAGGGCGGTGATGGGGCACAGATAAACCCAGCGGCTGAGCTGAGGCTCGTGGAGCCACGACGACAGGCTACCTAGCAGGAAGAACTCGCAGATGAGCCAGCCCACCAGCATGGTGACGAAGCCCACCACAACGGAGAGCACGGCGAGGTTGGCGGCCTCGCGCTTGGAATCGGCGATGACAATGCCGCTCTCGTACTTGCCCGACCCCACTACCGCGAGCACGGTGATGATGGAGGAGAGGTTGGCCAAGAGGCCGAACTCCTCGGCGCTGAAGATACGGCCCAGCAGGGGATAGAACAAGAAGGGCAATACCTGAGCCAGGGCCACACCGGCAGAGAGGATGAGGCTGTTGCGAGCAAAGTCGCTGGAACGGAAGCGCGCAGTGAGCGCGCTGAGCGAGGGAAGATGTGCCATAGGCGAAAAAGCGACACCTCCCTCCGCCGGAGTTGGCGGGCGGAAGGATGGCGGAAGGACGATCTACAGCAGGGGACTATTCAACGTATTCGACACAGGTCTTGATGAGCATTTCCTGAGTGGAGTCGTTGGCAACCCACTGATCGTCGAGCTCGGAGCAGTTGGCGTGGGAGCCGAGAGGCTCGAGGGCTACGGAATTGAAATAACCGGGGCGGACATAGGTGCACTCGCAGCGTTTCTCTTTGCAGGACGAGACAACGAGCAAGGAAGCGACCACTGATAATAATACAAAAAATTTCTTCATATAGATGATGATATTTGAAAACGGATTGGGATTATTCTTTATCTTTGGATTTCATGAAGTTGTAGCCTTTCATCAAGCCGGTGTTGGCATTGCCGATGAAGCTGAGGATGAGCTTGCCCTCGTCGGTGTTGCCATAGTGTTCCTTGATTTCCTCGACAGCATGGCTGACGGTGAGACCTTTTTGGAAGAGGTAGCGATAGATATCGGAGATATTGTTGATGGACTCGCGCGAGAAGCCACGACGCTGCAGGCCCAGGGAGTTGACGCCGCAATAGGAGATGGGATAGCGGGCAGCCTTGACGAAGGGAGGAATATCCTTATCGATAAGCGAGCCGCCGGCGGTGATGACATGAGAGCCGATGTGGATGAACTGGAGGCAGGCCGTTTTGCCGCCAAGGATGACATAGTCGCCGCAAATGATATGGCCGGCGAGGGTGGCGTTGTTGGCAAAGACACAGTTGTTGCCCACCACGCAGTCGTGAGCGATGTGGACATAGGCCATGATGAGGTTGTTGTTGCCCACCACGGTCTTGCCGGAGGCTGAGGTGCCGCGATTGATGGTGCAGCACTCGCGGATGACGTTGTTGTCGCCGATTTCGCAGGTGGTGTATTCGCCAGCGAACTTGAGATCCTGAGGCACAGCGGAGATGACAGCGCCGGGGAAGATGTGGCAGTTTTTGCCGATGCGGGCACCGGGATAGATGACCACGTTGGGCTCGATGATGGTGCCGTCGCCGATTACTACGTCGTCGTGAATGGTGGTGAAGTTGCCAATTTTCACATCGTTGCCGATTTTGGCGTTGGGATGTATGTCGTTAAGTATCATTTATTATTAATATATTCTATTAAATATTTACTAAAGTGGGCGTTGGCCTTGTGGCCGGGTTTGTAGATGGTGAAGTGGCCCAGGAGGGGAAGCCCCACGAGGCGCACATCGCCAACGAAGTCGAGCAGCTTGTGGCGGGCAGGCTCGTTGGGATAGTAGGGGTCGGTGGTGTTGAGCACGCCGTCGTGCACACGGATTTGGGAGGCATCTTTGTGGAAGGTGCGCTCGAGCCGGCGCAGCTGGCGCGGGGCCAGTTCGTTGTTGACATAGACGAGGGCGTTGTCGAGGCTGCCGCCTTTGATAAGGTTGAGATGGAGGAGGGGCTCGATTTCGTGTAGGAAGACGAAGGTGCGGCAGGGCGCAATCTCGTTGCTGAACTCGGAGAAATCGGTGAGCTGGGCCTCCTGGCGGCCGATGACGCTCTTGGGGAAGTCGATGATGCAATGCACGGAGAAGTGGTCGGCCGGCTGGACATCGTAGGTGGAACCCGTTTCCTTACATTCGAAATGGAGGGACTCGGTGAAGGCGAAGACGCGGCGTTCGGCATCTTGCTCGCGGGTGCCCACGCGCTGGATCTGGTTGAGCCATGGGCGGGCGGAGCCGTCGAGGATGGGCACCTCGCCGCCATCGATCTGGATGAGGGCGTTATCGACCTGGCTGCCGTGGAGGGCAGACATGAGGTGTTCGATGGTGGCTATCTTGTGGCGATAGGTGCCGATGGTGGTGCCACGGGCCGTTTCGGTGACATTGGTGGCCAATGCGTCGAGGGTGACGATATTAAAACGATCGGTGCGACGAAAGCGAATGCCGGTATCGGGGGGAGCGGGCGACACTGTGACGGTGACAGTGCGGCCGGTGTGCAGTCCCATGCCGGTGAGGCGGAATTCCTTTCGCAGAGTTACTTGTTTCATTTGACAGGATTAAAATGATAATCGTTCATGCGATAAAGCACGGCGCACTGATTCTCAAACCCATAGTCGGCCCGAGAGTGGGAGAACGACATGGGATAGATAAGCCCCTGCACGGAGACCAAGGTGGGCGAACGGAAGAAATCGGTACCTTTTTGCTGCAGGCCGCACACGAAATAAAGGATGATATCGTGGGCCATGCCGGCATAGACATTGGTGGGATCGATGCTGTAACGCTGGCGGAAAAGATCGATGAAATCTTTTTGCTGGGCGTCGGCCATATTCCACTCGGAGCAGAAGGTGTGATAGTTGAGGCTCTGCAGCTGAGCGAAATCGACATCGGTGTAGTTGACCGACCAGTCGTCGAGGGTGAAGAGGTAGGGAGTGCGCGATTTGAAAGCGGAAAGTTTATTGAGGAGTTGGGAAACGTAGATACGGTTTTTGGACTTATCCTGGTCGTAAAGACTAATCACAACGGGCTGAGCACCATTTTTGAGGGCGTTGGTGAGCTTGCTAGACTGAGCCCAGTCGAAAACGGTGTAGCTGAGGCCGGGACGGCTCTCGAGTTCGGCAGTGAGGGCGGCAAAGGATGCTTTTTCGGCCTTTGCGCCCGACTGGATGATATAGACGGGAGCCGAGGGCATGGAGGCGCTGATGGCCTCGCAGATACGTTTGGCGCGAGCCTCGTTGGAGGGCATGCACTTGAAAACGTAGGGGTTGCCCGCCACGATCTCGGAGCGGTCGGCCACAGGATTGACAATGAAGAGCTGGGCTTCGCGGGCGAGTTTGGCGGCCTTTTCGAAAGGCTGGCGGGTGAGCATGGTGATGAGGAGGTCGGACTGGGCCACGTTGTGGCTGCGGAAAGCCTGTTCGACGGCCTCGTCGGTGGTGCCTTCAACATCCACCACGTTGAGGGTTACGTTGTAGCCTCTTTTTTCGAGTTTTTCGAGTCCGAGAAGCAGACCCTCATAGAACTGAATGAACTCGAGGCTCTTATAGGAGGTTTTGCCACGCTGCTCGACATCGAACTTGGACGTTGAGATCTTGTCCATCTGGCTGAGGTTGAGCGGCATCATGAGAGAGATGACAATACTTTGCTGGCTGACGCGCGGACGGATGACGGCCACGGGGCCCAGGGGCTCGTCGGGGGCGGCAGCTTTGGCGGCCACAGAGCCAGCGTTGCCGGCAGGCGTTGCGGCGGTGTTTTTGACCGAAGTGGCGGTGGGGGCAATGGTGCCGTCGGACAGTTTCTGCCCTTTGCACGGCAGCCACACGGTGTCGCCCACCTGAAGGAAATGGATATCTTTCTTGGTGACGGCGTCCACCTCTTTCAAACCATAGGCACGGGAGATGGCATAGACAGTCTGACCTTGGTCAACAAGGTGGACAAAATAGCGTTTACCATTGATGACCTGAGTTTTGTGCGACACCTCGACAGGATTGCCACCAGGCATTTGCGCCCAGGCCATAGCCGAAAAGGCGAGAAGGAGGAAAAGTATTGCAGTTTTTCTCATATCAAAGTATTTGTGTGATGAGTGGGGGATTGCGGCGGAAAGAAGGGCCGCAACCCGCCACTCATAGATTTATTGAAGGATTATTCCCATTCGATAGTTGCTGGGGGCTTGGAGCTGATGTCGTAGCACACGCGGTTGACACCCTTGACACGATTGATGATATCGTTGGAGACCTTGGCGAGGAACTCGTAGGGGAGGTGGCTCCAGTCGGCGGTCATACCGTCAACGCTCTCCACAGCACGGAGGGCAACCACACGCTCGTAAGTGCGCTCGTCGCCCATAACGCCCACCGACTGGATGGGGAGGAGGATGGCGCCGGCCTGCCAAACTTTGTCGTAGAGGCCGTTGTCGCGGAGACCCTGGATGAAGATATCGTCCACATTTTGCAGGATTTCAACCTTTTCGGGGGTGATATCGCCAAGGATACGGATGGCCAGACCAGGGCCGGGGAAAGGATGACGGCCGATGAGCTCTTCTTTGATGCCCAGCTGGCGACCCACACGGCGAACCTCGTCTTTGAAGAGGCTGCGGAGAGGCTCGACGAGCTTGAGTTTCATATAATCGGGCAAACCGCCAACATTGTGGTGAGACTTGATGGTTTGCGAAGGTCCTTTGACGGAGCTGGATTCGATAACATCGGGGTAGATGGTGCCCTGGCCGAGCCATTTGGCATCGGTGATGAGCTTGGATTCCTCGTCGAAAACATCAACGAAGGTCTTGCCGATGATCTTGCGTTTCTTTTCGGGTTCGGTAACACCGGCCAGGAGGCTATAGAAACGGCTCTTGGCATCGACACCTTTTACATTAAGGCCCATGCCTTTGTAGGACTCGAGCACACCTTCGAACTCGTTTTTGCGGAGCAGACCGTTGTCAACGAAGATGCAGTGAAGGTTTTGACCGATAGCGCGATGGAGCAACACGGCTGCCACGGTGCTATCCACGCCGCCGCTGAGGCCCATGACCACGTGGTCGTTGCCCAGCTTGGCCTTGAGTTCGGCCACGGTAGTTTCGACGAAAGAAGCGGGAGTCCAGCTCTGGTCGCAATGGCAGATATCCACCACAAAGTTTTTGAGGAGGGTGAGGCCATCGACAGAGTGATGAACCTCGGGGTGGAACTGGATGGCATAGGTTTCCTCGCCTTCGATCTGATAGCCGGCATATTTAACGCTGTCGGTAGAGCAGATGACGCGGTAGTTGTCGGGGATGCGCTCGATGGTGTCGCCGTGGCTCATCCACACCTGGCTGCCCTGGGGGATGCCCTTCATGAGGGGGCTCTGCTGGTCGATAAACTGGAGGTTGGCGCGGCCATATTCGCGCACTTTGGACTGCTGGACGCTGCCACCACCGAATTTGGCCAAATACTGGGCGCCATAGCACACTGCGAGCAGGGGAAGCTTGCCCTTGATGTTGGTCATATCGGGAACAGGAGCATCGGCCGCATTGCAGCTGAAGGGACTGCCGGAGAAGACAACACCCTTGACATCGGAAGTGAGGGCGGGAATTTTGTTAAATGGGTGAATTTCGCAATAAATATTTAATTCTCGAATCTTACGCGCAATGAGCTGAGTGTATTGAGAACCAAAATCTAAGATAATGATAGTGTCCATACTTTTAAATTTTTTGTTAGCGCAAAAATACAAAAAAAATTCGATAATTTGCAATTTTAATAATACTCTTATTTATTTCCTCAAATTTTTAACAATTCGAAACCACGAAAAACGGCTTGTGAGGGTTGTAAAATTACAAATGTTAATTTTTAATCTTAGATAATTATATTCCATTATTTTACGCATTCAATACGCACATTTTTTGGCAAGATTGAGAAAAGGGCATTCGGGCGCACTTACTTTTCGGCACAAAGGGGTTGGCCAGCTCCGCCGAAACGGCCAGTGGGGAAGGATGGAGACCCGCTAGCGGGAGCGGAGCTTCGACGGAGCTTCGACGGGACTACGACGGAGGTGGAACAGGACTTGAGAAAAGGCGATTTGGGGGACGATGGGGACGGAAGAAATGTGGATGGCGAGGGCAGAAAACTGGCGTTGAAAAGTGGGGTTTGATATATTAAAACCTAAGTTCCAATAAGAAATGCAACTTTTAGTCAAAAACAAGGTGCAAAAAAACA
>JAKSMO010000040.1 GCA_024400545.1 Bacteroidales bacterium
TTGCCGATAGCGCAGCGGAGAAATCAACGCTTGCCGTTGATATGACGCTCACTTTGATTATTTAAGATTTAAGAGAGCAGTTCACTGAGCGAGTGGAAAACTGAAAGTGGAAAGTTACTGACGCGGTCAAATCAACAAATCAACAACAATCCACCATTCACTTTCTAGCGAACCAGATCCCAGTATTCAATCTCCACCCCATCCACGGGAATGCCGCCCATACTGTATTCCGACGTGTCGCAACGCGTAAAGGTCATGTGGTCCTGCGAGAGGGCTTTCAGCTCATAGTCGCGAGTAATGACACCCATCAGATTAAAGTGGATGCCCGTGCTGTCGAGGGCGTAAGTCACGCTGAGGTCCCAGGGGTTGGGCGTCACGCTGCCGTCCGCCCTAAAAGTGAATCCCGTATCGCCCAGGTCGCTGACAACCGAGTCCAACAGGCTGCCGTCCTCACGGCTGTAGAACAAGATTTTGTACTCTGCGGCACTCGTCAAACTCCAAGCACCCACAATATCAACGGTCAAGTCCACTGCAGGAACCTCGGGAGTGGTGTCCTGTTCCGGAGTCACCGGACTGATCGTGTCTTCTTTCTGGCAGCCCACCATCGTCATGGCCAAAAAAGCAGCCGCCAAAACAAACAAATTCTTCATAAAAATTAATTATACAGTTAGTTATCAAATATATTCTCAAAATTAACCCACTGCAAAAATAATAAATTTTCTCGTAATAACGAAATAATAATTGCCTAGCCGTTGCAACTACGACTAAGCAACTAAACTTATAAGCCATTAAGCCATCATTCCTCGCCAACCGGGCAGACCGCCATAGCTTTCAACAGCCTTGTCGGGAGGGGCACGAGAATACCCTCTTTATATATCTCGTGCGAGTGAGCCACAGTGGAGCCACCCACGAACTAAAAATATATCCAAAAACTCAAAAATACTATAAGCATTGTTGCTTGGGGCGAAAATAACCGCTCTGACAAACAGAGATGCACAGCTGATTGACCGAAGATGTACCGCTCATGCTACGGATATGCTACGGTGCATGTCCGATCCTCTAGAGCGTAGCATATCCGTAGAATAACCGTAGCATGAGCGTAACTTAAGCGGTGGCAGTGGGATTCGTATCAGAACCCTCTTGGTTGCTGAAACGCTTGGCCCCGACCTCCAATATTTTGCCTTCTCGCTCGGCTTTGTATCTTTGCATTAAAATCTTTACGTTGATATTTTTTAATCAATTGATTCTTACCATAACTATTGACGGACTCAGGTACTTGGAGAAAAAAATATAAATAAATTAATTCTTTGAATAAGTTCCGTACAATAAAAGTCGGCATTCCTCGTTATTGCCTTCAATCTAGTCATGAAACTAACTATGAAAAAAAATCCATTATTCAGCCTCCTGCTGTTGGCCTCATTGATCGCATTCACTGGCTGCCACAAAGAGACTTCCGACATTAAGACAAAGATACGGAAAGCCGAACTTGGCACTGTACAATATACAGTACGTCAGATTATTCGCAACAGCGATGAAACCTGGCAGATCCTCGGCGACAAGAAAGTACTCTTTTCGGTAAAGGCCACGCTGAAAGCAGGCATCGACCTTGACAAGATGACTGACGACGACATAATTGTTCACGGCAAGGACATCACCGTGATTCTTCCCAAAGCCGAACTGCTGGCTGTCAACATACGTCCGCGCGACATACGTGTGGCCTACTCCAAGGTATCGATGCTGCGCAAAGACTACACGCAACAAGAATACGACCAGATTACTCGTGCCGGCGAACTGGCCATTAAAACCGACAACAACTTAAAGTCGAGCATCCTGGCAGAAGCACAATCCAGCGCCAAAGAGTTTTTTGAACTGCTCCTACGCAGCAACGGATTCAACAATATTGAAATACGCTTTAAATAACCATTTACCAAGCATACGACCATGAGCAACCATCCGCAACAAAACGCCCAACATACACCTCGCAACAACAAATCAGGCCACAACTGGGGAAAAAAAATAGTAGCCTTTTTTAAGGGCGGCAACACTGTGGTGAAAACCATACTGCTGCTTGCCATAGTGGCTCTTATCCTGCTGGGGCTGGGCCATTTCCAGAAGCAGGGCTGGGGACACAAGAAGATAAATAGGTCGATCACCAATACGATTACCGAAATCAAGAAGATAAAAGAGTTTTGCACAGCCAACTACTGCGACGAGACCATTGTAACCGCCACCCGCAAACGCCGCATAGGACAAGACGAGATAGCCATTGTGGTGAAAGGTACCGTGCGTGCGGGTTTTAACCTTGAAGAGATGAACACCGTTGTAAAAAACGACACCTCCATAGTGGTTGTATTGCCCAAAGCCCAGGTGCTGGATGTAATTACCAACCCCAGCGACTGCGAGACATTTGTGGAAACCGGCCGTTGGACCCCACGACAGGTGACCAAATACAAAGAGATTGCCCGCCAGCGCATACGCAACCATGCCGAAACCGACGGTCTGCTGAAAGATGCCGAAGAACATGGCAAAGAACGCCTACGACTGCTTTTCTTCAGTATGGGATTTAAAGATGTGACTGTTGTTGTTGAAGAATAAGAACTTACCTATAAAAACGGCTCTTTCTTCCTCCATATTATGCGACACGAATTTAATTCATTGGCCGACCTATACGGCTATTCGATAAAGAAATTTGGCAAACGCACCGCCTCGGATTATGTGGATGGCGGCCAGCGTTACACTTACGACGAGATTGACGATGTGTGCCGTAGGGCCTCTCGTCTGCTGGCCAACTTTGGCATTATGCCTTACAACAAAGTGGCCATTTTCTCGCAAAATATGCCCAACTGGGCCATTGCGTTTTTTGCCATCACGGCTTTTGGACGCATTGCAGTGCCCATGCTCACCGAACTGACCGAGAACGAGATACGCAACATACTCACGCACTCCGACTCCAAAGCGTTATTTGTATCGCGCAAGCTATTGCCTAAAGTGCCACAGGATGTGCTGGACCGCATGTCGGTGGTGATATGCCTCGACGATTTCTCTATCATTCAGAATCGCGACGAAGACTACACCTGCGACGGACAGCTGTGCAAACCCCGCGAGGACGACACCGCCGCCATTCTTTACACCTCGGGCACCACCGGCAACGCAAAAGGCGTGATGCTGAGCCACCGCAATTTCTGCGCCAACGTGCTGGCCGCCTGGCATGCGCAAAAGGTGTATAAGCACGACACATTCCTCTCCATTCTGCCCCTGGCCCATGCCTACGAGCTGAGCATAGGTATGCTCTATCCTTTTGCCACCGGCGCCATGGTTTACTATGTGCCCAAGCCGCCAACACCCTCGGTGCTTATCAAAGCGCTGAAAGTAATACGCCCCACCGTAATGCTCTCGGTGCCTTTGGTTATCGAAAAGATATATCGTTCCAGTGTATTGCCCACCATTACCAAGAGTGCCGTGCTGAGCTGGCTGGAGAAGAACATACCCTTCCTGCTCTATTTCATTGTAGGGATCAAGCTCAAGAGTGTGTTTGGCGGACGACTGAAATTTTTTGGCGTGGGCGGTGCCAAACTCGATCCCGCGGTGGAGACTTTCCTCCACAAAGCCTTGTTTCCTTACGCTATAGGCTACGGCCTTACTGAAACGGCGCCCCTGATCTGCGACGCAGCCCCGTTTAAGACCAAAGTGGGATCGACCGGCAAACCTTCGCATGGCGTACAGGTGCGCCTACACAATGTAAACCCAGCCACCGGCGAAGGCGAACTGGTGGTGAAAGGCAACTGCCTGATGCGAGGCTACTACAAAGACTACAGCCGCACACAGGAGGTGATAACGCCCGACGGATGGTTTCACACCGGCGACCTGGCCATGTGCGACAAAAAGGGCCGCTACTACATAAAAGGCCGCATGGGCAACATGATTCTGGGTGCCTCGGGCGAGAATATCTACCCCGAAGAGATTGAATGCGTTATCAACAGCATAGAGGGCATCAACGAGTCGCTTGTGGTGGAACGCGACGGCCAGCTAGTAGCTTTGGTTCATTTCAACGACAACGTGCTCGACTGGGATTTTGAGAGCGAACATAAGTTCCTCAGCAATCTAGAAGAGCGGAAGAAAGCCATTTTGGAATATGTGAATTCTCGTGTGAACAAGAACTCCCGCATCAACGAGGTGAAAGTCCAAAAAGAGCCTTTTATCAAAACTGCCACTAAAAAAATCAAGCGTTTCCGCTATAAGAACAAAGAGGATAACGCTCATAACGAAAAGTAATATGCGAAAATTCTGCGCCCTGCTGCTCCGCCTCATGGGGTGGACCGTTGATTCCGGTATCGCTCCCGTAGATAAGTGCATTCTACTGGGTGCGCCCCATACTTCTATCTTCGACTTTGTGATTGCCTACCTATACTATTATTCGCAGGGGGGCAACGCCAAATGTATGGTAAAACAGGAATTATTTGTGCCCGTGCTGGGCTCCATTATCCGCGCCATGGGCGGCATCCCCGTGAATCGCGAAAATTCCACTACCATGCTGCGCAGCGTGATCCACGAATTTCAGACGTCAGAAACACTTCATCTGGCCATAGCCCCCGAGGGCACACGCAAGCCTGTGCGCCGGTGGAAGACAGGTTTCCACCTTATTGCCACCACGGCCCATGTGCCTGTTTATCTGGCCTATTTTGACTGGGGCACCAAACATGTGGGCTATTTTGCCCAAGTGGAACTGACCTCCGACCCCCAAGCCGACATACAGCGTATTCAACAAATGTACGCCGAGCGGCATTTGGTGGGCAAACATCCCGACAAGTATATCTGCTAACCCTTTGTCCCCAAACCACTATTATGAAGAAAATATTATGCCTCTTATTCGCCGCAATGGCCGTCCTATCGTCGTGCCAAAAGGATAACATTCAACCTATTGTACCTAACCAAGACTCGGTGACCGACAGCACCGATACTCCCAATCACCCTGCCGAACTGGGGCAGATAGTGGGTTGCGCACTGAGTGCCGAAACGCCAGGCGACCTGGTGCTTGTTGGCACCCAAGGCACTGCCGAAACATGGTACAGCCAGACCAACAACGAAGGTTTTGGCAGCACGTGTAGCGATATTGTTTACTTCGACAATTACTACTATATATCTGCGCCCGACCTCAACTGCATCATGAAAGTGAATGCCACCACGGGCAAGAAATCCGGCCAGATAGCCTTAGGCAATCTAAAGCCCAAATTTATGCTCACACACGGGGGCAAACTTTATGTTTCTAGCAGCAAACACTCGGTGTCGCGCATCGACCTTGCCACGGGCCGATTAGAATCCACCTGCCGACTTTCCGCCACTAGTGCCGGCCGCATGTGCATTATTGGCAGCCAACTATTTGTATGCAACGGCAGGGAAGATGACAGCGATGGCTTTATACCCCTCAACCATGCGTTTTCCGTGGTGGATCTCCACACCTTTACCCAGACGGGAACCATTGGTTTTGACGAATCGATCACCTCGCCCGATGATGAAGAGAGTCGTGCATTACAGCCCATAGATATCAAAGCGTTGGACAATCTCCACCTTGTAGTTACGCTTTGCGAACACGCACACGCATCGACCCTTGGCAAGATGAGTCTTGCCGTGATTGACATCGACAACCTTTCATGGACCCTATTGGCAGCAGGGGCAGACCATATTGCTATGGACGTGGACAGCAACACTATCTATAGTCATGAAGTTTTCACCGACGCCAACGCAAACAGAAACATTTATTTTTACAAAAGGACTGTCAACGGTGCCCATATCAATGTTGAAACGACTATCAACCCCAGCGTGTATCCGCTGATGGATGTCACTCACCTATGCGTCCACCCCGCCACGCACAACCTTTATTGCTACAACTGTCCCGCACGGCAATCCATGCTGTATGTATTCTCACCTGCTGGCAATCTGATATACCATAGCAATGCAGGACAAAGCACCTCGGGAATGGCATTCTGCTTATAATTGTTGATTTGAGATTTGTTGAACGAAAATCAACGTGAATGTTCGAAAATCTTACGGAAATAATAATTATATTATTTTCAAGAATTTACATTGATTCACGGAGACATTCGTAAAAATATAAAAGGGCTTCACTTGAAGCCTTTTTTTGCAGTTGCACAGCTATTTTTTATCCCGAATTTGTGAATGGGTGAATGGGGCCGCTAATGCGGCTGAATTGTTTTCTGAACGATAATCATCGTGAATATTCGAAAATCTTACGGAAATAATAATTATATTATTTTCAATGATTTTCGTTTATTTGCGGTGATTTTCGTGATATATCTAAAATGGCTTCAAGTGAAACCTTTTTTTGCAGTTGCAAGAGTAGTTGCATTTTGGTCTGGAATCTATCCCCTTGACTTTTTTCGGCAATAATTTTGATATTTTAAAAAAAAGTCGTAACTTTGCAGTCGCAAATATAAATATAATAATAAATAATAAATATAATATCTTACTATGAAAAAGGTCATTAACACCCCCAAGGCTCCCGCAGCCATTGGTCCTTACAGCCAGGCTATCCTTGCCGGCAACACCCTTTACATCTCTGGCCAGGTTCCTGTGAACCCCGAGACTAAGGAGATTCCCGAAGGCATCACCGCACAGACCGAGCAGGTAATGCAGAACATCAAGGCTATCCTCGACGAGGCTGGTTTCACTTTCGACGATGTGGTTAAATCCACCTGCCTCTTGGCCGACATGGAGTACTTCAAACCCATGAACGAGGTTTACGCTAAGTACTATGCTAAAGACTGCCCCGCTCGCGCCGCTTTCGCCGTTAAGGGTCTCCCCCTGGGTGCACTGGTTGAGATTGAAACCATTGCTGTGAAATAAGTGTTGAATCGTTGATTTGAGGAAATAGTTGAAGAAAGTTGATGAAGGTTGAAGTAGTTGATGAAAGTTAATGGAAGTTGATGGAGGTTGAAGTAGTTGACGAAGTTGATGAAGCGGCTACCGCCCAACTTCAAGACTTCATAAACTCCAAAACTTCAAAACTCCATAAACTTCAAAACATCATAAACTTCAAAACATCATAAACCTCAATCCACCTATCACTAATCATTAAAAAAATTAAACAAACAAACCAATATGGATTTTAGTTGCACAAAACAAGAACAGCTCTTCCTGCAGATGATTCGCGAATTTGCAGAGAAAGAGGTAAAGCCCCTGGCTGCTGAAGTCGATGAGGAAGAACGCTTCCCGATGGAGACAGTCAAAAAGATGGCCAAAATTGGTCTCATGGGTATTCCCGTCCCCACTCAGTACGGTGGTGCTGGTGGCACCAACATCATGTACGGTATGGCCGTTGAGGAGCTCTCACGCGTTTGCGCCACCACTGGCGTTATCCTCTCCGCTCACACCAGCCTCTGCGTGGCTCCTATCATGGAAGCCGGCACCGAGGAACAGAAGATGAAATACCTGCCCAAGCTCGCTAGCGGCGAATGGATTGGTGCTTTCGGTCTCACCGAGCCCAATGCCGGTACCGATGCAGCTGGTCAGCAGACCATTGCTGAGGACTGCGGCGACCATTGGAAACTCAATGGCAGCAAGATCTTCATCACCAACGGTAGCTATGCCGATGTGTTTATCATCATCGCTATGACCGACAAGAGCCTCGGCACCAAGGGCATCAGCGCCTTTATCGTTGAGAAGAACTTCCCCGGTTTCAGCGTAGGTAAGAAAGAGAAGAAGATGGGTATCCGTGGCAGCGCCACTACCGAGCTCATTTTCGAAGACTGCATCGTGCCCAAGGAGAACCTCCTCGGCCAGATTGGCAAGGGCTTCGGCCTCGCTATGAAGACCCTCGACGGTGGTCGTATCGGTATCGCCAGCCAGGCTCTGGGTATTGCTCAGGGTGCTATGGACGAGACCATCAAATATACCAAAGAGCGCAAACAGTTTGGCCGTTCTATCAGCCAGTTCCAGAACACCCAGTTCCAGATGGCCGACCTCGAGACCAAAGTGCAGGCTGCCCGTCTGCTCGTTCGTCGTGCTCATTACAACAAGGACAACGGTCTGCCCTACAGCGCTGAAGCTGCTATGGCTAAGTTGTTCTGCGCCGAGACCGCAATGGAAGTTACCACCAAGGCTGTACAGTTCCACGGTGGCTACGGTTACACCCGCGAATATCCCGTTGAGCGCATGATGCGCGACGCCAAGATCACCGAGATCTACGAAGGCACCAGCGAGGTACAGCGCATGGTTATCGCCGGCAAGTTGTTTAAATAATTTAGTAGTTAATGAAGTTGATGACAGTTGAGAAAGGTTGAAGAAGTTGATGGAGTTGAAGAAGTGGTTACCGCCCAACTTCGAAACTCCAAAACTCCAAAACTTCGAAACTCCCATTAACTTCGAAACAATCACAGAAAACATGAAAATTGTAGTTTGCATAAAGCAAGTGCCGGACACCACCGAGGTGAAAATTAATCCGCAGACCGGCACACTTATCCGCGAGGGTGTTCCCAGCATTATGAACCCCGACGATAAGGGCGGTTTGGAGTTTGCACTCCAGCTGAAAGATAAATACGGCGCACACGTCACCGTTATCACCATGGGTCTTCCCCAGGCCGAGGCTATCCTCCGCGAAGCTCTCGCTATGGGTGTTGACCGCGCCATCCTGCTCACCGACCGCAAGCTCGGCGGTGCCGATACCCTGGCCACCTCCAGCGCTATCGCTGGCGCACTCCGCACCATGGATTACGATATCGTTATCACCGGCCGCCAGGCCATCGATGGCGATACCGCTCAGGTTGGTCCTCAGATTGCTGAGCACCTCGACCTGCCCCAGGTTTCCTACATGGAAGACCTCCAGTACGACGAGGCTACCAAGACCTTCACCATCCGCAAACAGATGGAAGACGGCTATCAGATCCTCGAAATGCAGGCTCCCTGCGTCGTTACCGCACTGGCTAGCGCCGTTCAGCCCCGCTATATGACCGTCAACGGTATCGTCACCGCTTTCGACAAAGAAGTCGAAGTCTGGGGTGCCGACCGCATCAATGTTCCCGAGGACCGCATCGGTAAGGCTGGTTCCCCCACCTCCGTGTTCAAGTCCTTCCCCAAGCAGCTCAAGCCTGCTGGCCAGACCTTCGAGGTTACCCCCGAAGAGGCTGTGGAACTCATCATCAATAAACTGAAAGAAAAACATATTATCTAATAGCCATGAATTTAGCAGATTATAAAGACGTTTACGTATTTGCCGAACAGCGCGACGGCAAGATCCAGAATGTAGCTCTTGAGCTGTTAGGTAAAGCCCGCGAGCTGGCCGACGCTAACAACGAGAAGGTTGTTGCCATGCTCCTCGGCAAGAACATCAAGGACCAGGCTCAGACCCTCATCGCCCACGGTGCCGACAAGGTTATCGTTTGCGATCACGACCTGCTTGAGACCTACCTCACCGAACCCTACACCGAGGCTATCACTCAGATTATCGCTGAGAACAAGCCCAGCATCATGCTTATCGGTGCTACCACCATCGGCCGCGACCTCGGCCCCCGTGTTTCCGCTCGCAACGTCACCGGTCTTACCGCCGATGCTACCAAGCTGGAAATCTCCGACGACGAGGCTCACGAGTTCCGTATGACCCGTCCCGCTTTCGGCGGCAACCTAATGGCCACCATCCTCTGCAAGAACAACCGCCCCCAGATGTCCACCGTACGTCCCGGCGTTATGCAGAAACTGGCTGCCGACGCTACCCGCAAAGGCGAGGTTGTTGAGTGCAACGTGAAGTTCGACGAGCAGAAAATCGCTCGCGTGAAAGTTGTCAAGACCGTTAAGGAAGAGAAAGTTATTGCCGACATCAGCCAGGCAAAGGTTCTCGTCAGCGGTGGTCGTGGTGTGGCTAACAAGGAAGGTTTCGACAAACTCGAGGCTCTTGCAAAAGAACTCGGTGGCGAAGTTTCCAGCAGCCGTGCTATGGTTGACGCAGGCGTTATGGACGCTAGCCGCCAGGTCGGTCAGACCGGTAAGACCGTCCGTCCCGCCCTCTATATGGCTTGCGGTATCAGCGGTGCCATCCAGCACCTCGCTGGTATGGAAGAGAGCGACCTTATCATTGCCATCAACAAGGATAAGTTTGCCCCCATCTTCAGCGTTGCAGACCTCGGTATTGTAGGCGACCTCCACAAGATCGTCCCCATGCTCACCGAGCGCCTCAAGAACATGCAGAAATAATATAGATTATAATGTTATTGGTTTATGAGGTTTGATACCTCAACAAATCAACACTAATTATATATATTATTTCAATATAATAATATCCCCAACATTTACGGCTGGGGATATTTTTTTATTTGTAGCAAAATCGCCCAAGAACAACTATGATAATCCCTAACGCATTGGCTGCTCTAGCTGCATTTGCTTCTTGAACAAAAACCATCGCACTACCACAGCAGCACCGCTTCATATCCCCACTATTGCCGAAAAACAATTGCTACTCGTAGTATTAGTAATAGAATGAGAAAAGGCAACATGTGGGATGGATATGGGATTTGATATGGTGCCTCCATGGTGCCACATTGTGGGCAAACTGGAGATACGGGGAACCGCCAGACAACCAACTCGGGCACATATAAATCATACTTGAACCGAACAACCGCTTTTAAAATAAAATAATCCCCAGTCATAACGGCCGGGGATTATTGCTTGTGTACGGTGGCGGTGCTACCAAGAGAGAGGTATCTCGTTGGCGTTGAGACTGCTACCGTCATATTCCATATCAATCTTCCAATGTTCGGTCTCGCCGTGGAGGATGATTGCAGACTTGCCGTTGTTGTAGGAGTACTGCAGCTGACCGCTGACGATGGGATAGGAGCGCACGCCAGGACAGGTGCCAGGAATGCCTATCTCGTAGAACACCTGGATAGCATGGCTGTTGCTCAAATCGAAAAGGCCACTGTGGAGGTCGCCCTGAATCTTGATGCGGCCCAAACTGTAGGTCTCGATGTTCTTGGAATCAAACATCAGGCAGCTGCTATCGGATTGATTATAGGCAAGCTGCGTGAGGGGGATGGTGTCGGCATCTTTGGACAAGAATCCTTTGCCGGTATATTGGTTGATGTTAAAAATTGAGTTTTGATAGTTCAACTGCAATTTTAACGTGGAATCCTGCGCACAGAAACCTTGGGCCTGAATATGGTACACATCGTCAACCTTGTGGCAAACAACGGAATAGTGGAAAGTAAGTGTGTCACCTCCATAATAAACCACGCAAGGATGAGCAGCCTCGCTGTTGTCGGGATTGAACAATTCATCGACAGACATCATGTGGAGGAGAAGGTTGCCGTCCTGATCGTAGAAGTAATAGTTTACATCGTAGTACTCAAAACGGACGGCATCGCCGATGCTGACGGTGTCGCCGCCAATGAGGCATTTATTGACTCCTACGGTGTCGGTTTCGACAACGATGGGGCGAATATCATCCTCTTTGGCACAACTAACCATCAGCACGGCCATGACGGACAGTATGAAAAGAAGTTTTTTCATTAGTAAAGTGTTGTAGCTATAGCGATACGACGCCAATCAGTTATTTGGACTGCAAAGTGGTGAAGGGCACCATGCTCATTTCGCCCCACTGGCCATCAGCATTCTGACCGATAGCGGCAAAATAGTACTGGGTGTTGGGGGTGAGGTCGAGCCAGTTCCAGGTGTCAACACTGTAGTGAGAGTAGTAGTCGGACTTGAGGAGGTTGACGGTGGAGTCGTGACCGATTTCCTCGTAATAGTCCTTGGAGATGACAAAGTCTTTGAACATGGCAGTCTCCTGATTGGGAGTAGCGGTGGTGGTGACGCTGGTAGCGGCAACGTTGGAAACTTCAACACTCACGCTGCTGGTACCGTGGCCGCCGAGGGTAGCGGTGAAGACGGTGTCGGTGATGAGGGTGTCGCTGTTGGCGAAGTGGGCGAGGACGAAGATAACGTACTCGGTGTTGGGAACCATCTCATCCCAAGTGTAGGTGGTGTCGCTGGTGCAAAGGATGCCCCAAGCAGCAGTGGCCTGATCCCAACCGGTGAAACCGAACATGGGGAAGAACATCTCCTGAGAGGAGGGCTCGCAAGCCAAGATGTGGTAGTTGATGCAGGAGTCAACCTTGTGGAATGTGACGGTGAAGGTTTCGGGGGTAATAGCATCAACATTCACCTGCACAGCGGCTGCGGGGCGGGTGGGGTTGTCGGGAGTGCCGGGGTTGATGGGATCTTCTTCCTTGGGGTCGCAGGCGGCAAACATGCCGAGCAGAGCGACAACGAAAAATGCTTTAAAAAGGTTCTTCATAATTGTATTGTTTTTTTGTTTGTTAGTATTCATGACTAATGATTTGTAATCCGGACGCGTCAGCCAACTCTACAATCTACAATCTTAATTTTACCGTCTATTGTCCTTTCTTCTTCAACCAAGTAATCTGTTTTTTGGCGTAGTGCCAGGTATTAAGCTTTATGGCGTCGGCAACGGCGGTCCGTTGGTCGGTTGTCAGTGCCGTAGTCTCCCCTACTGCATCCCACAAACCAAAGAACTCTTTGTAACCTACGGTGTTTAGTGCTGTGAGATGGCGCTGGGCATACATGCGGCGAGCCTCATCCTCAAGCCCGGAATCCATCATGAGATCGACACGCTGGTCGATACGCTGCCGGAGTACCTCGCGAGGACGGTCGATCACCTCCACTTCCACATCAAAGGGGCGCGGTTGGAGCGGTTGATCAATCACTTGGCTATAGGGTCGGCCAGTGGTTATGCATACCTCCAAGGCTCGCTGGATACGCACGCCGTTGGCCAAATCAACACGTTGATAATAGGCAGGGTCTAGCTCTTTGAGCATAGCAGCCAGACTCTCAGCCCCTTCATCTCTCAACTTCTGCTGAAGGCTGGCCCGCAGCTCGGGAGCAGGATCGGGCATCAGCGATACGCCATGGCGCAGTGCCTCAATATATAAGCCACTGCCACCCACAGCCACCACTGTTTCATGTTCACGGAACAGTAATTCCAACTGTGCCATAGCCTCTTGCTCGAATGTGAATACATTATAAGGGTCCTCTACCGACCGGCAGGCAATAAAATGATGTTTGACGGCAGCCAACTCGGCAGCAGAAGGACGGGCCACACCGATGTCCAGCTCGTGGTAAAACTGACGGGAGTCGCACGACACAATCTCAGTGCCGAGCTGCTGAGCCAGCTCGATAGCACGGGCAGTCTTGCCCGATGCCGTGGGTCCGAGTATGAAATATAGTTTATTCAACTGGTTTTAATCCTAGTTCGTTGCCCAATTCCAACATCATCTGCCAGGCGGCCTCGCGGTCGTTGGGAATCTTGCCGTCGAGGATAGCATCTTTGATGGCATCCTTGATAATGCCAATCTCGTGGCAGGGAGGAATACCAAAAGTAGTCATGATATCCTCGCCACCCACCGGAGGTTGGAAATTACGGATACGGTCTTTCTCTTCCAACTCAACCAGTTTCTTGCGCACAATCTTGAAGTTGCGCATATATTTGCGCACCTTCTCCTCGTTTTTGCTGGTGATATCGGCTTCGCACAAAATCATCAGATCGTCGATATCGTCGCCGGCATCGAAAAGGAGACGGCGCACGGCCGAGTCGGTAACCTCGTCTTCGGAAAGTATGATGGGGCGCAGATGCAGCAGCACCAGTTTCTCCACATACTTCATCTTAGCATCCAAAGGCAGCCGCAGATGGGTGAAGATCTTTTTCACCATTTTGCTACCGCGCACCTCGTGGCCATGAAATGTCCACCCGAGCTTTTCGTCGTAGCGTTTGGTGGCAGGTTTGCCGATATCATGGAGCACCGCAGCCCAACGCAACCACAAGTCGTTGCTGCATTTGGCCACATTATCCACCACTTCGAGGGTATGATAGAAATTGTCTTTATGGCCTCGGGAGCCCACCGTATCAACCCCCTTAAGGTTGCTAAACTCGGGAAAGATAAGTTTCATCAATCCCGACTTCTCAAGCAATTTGAAACCCACCGAAGGCCTGGGCGATAGCACTATCTTGTTGAGTTCGGTGGTGATACGTTCGGCAGAGACGATCTTGATACGTTCGGCATTGCGCTGTATAGCCTCAAAGGTGCTATCTTGGATATAGAAGCCCAACTGCGAGGCAAAACGAATGGCCCGCATCATACGCAGCGGATCGTCGCTAAAGGTGATATCGGGGTCCATGGGGGTGCGAATCACACCCTCGTTCAGATCGCGAATACCGCCAAAGGGGTCAACCAGCTGACCAAAAGAGTCGCTATTGACCGATACTGCCATTGCGTTGATAGTGAAATCGCGCCGGTTTTGATCGTCTTCCAGCGTTCCGTTTTCCACAATGGGTTTGCGACTGTCGCGCCGATAGCTTTCGCGCCGAGCACCCACAAACTCCACCTGGATATTCTCGCCTTTATGATGGTAGTGGAACGATGCTGTTCCGAAATTCTTAAAATACGACACTTCGATATTGGGATTGACGGCTCGGGCGGCAGCCTTGGCCAGCTCGATACCGTTGCCAATACACACAATATCTATATCGGTACAGTGCCTTTGTAAGAAATAATCACGCACAACCCCACCTACGGCAAAGGCCTGAATGCCTAATTCATCGGCCGCCTGACCAACAATCTTATAGATGGGGTTGTCAAGAATTACGTCCACTTTATTATAAATTATACATTAATTATTATAGTCCTTGGTATTGGTAAGATTACCTTCGGCATCGTAAAACTCCCACACGCCTACACGCTTGCCATCTTTGTAGTTGCCTTGATAGTAGGGAATGCCATTTTCCTGATACACAATATAGGGACCATTTTCCTGTCCGTTGCTAAAATTAGCCTCCACCTGCACCTGGCCATTGGGGAAATAGAAATATACACGGCCCGAACGCATACCATCGGTAAGGCGCTCGGTGCTGCGGACTGTGAAGTTGCTATAGAACTGAACAACGTCCTCGTGCTTACCAGAGCAGAAATTGACAGTGGTGGGGGTGCCTAACATGCCCATATCGCTCACATACACCGAGTCGAGCTTGCCAGTGTACCAAGGGTCGCCATTGCGGTTGAGGAAGATCCAATTGCTACCAAAGTCGTGACGCTGTGAGAAATCGGCGCTAGCAAAAAGCTGGCCGTTGTCCCAATAGTAGCTCCACATGCCGTCGGGCACTTCGGGTTTGCCTTTGAACTTCTTCTCAAACTGCAGCTGACCACTCTCGTAGTACATCTTCTCGCCAACACGGGTCGGATTTTTTTTGTCGCCTTTGACCAGAAATACCAACATGGGTTTTCCGCTGGGGTAGGTCTGTATCACTTCTTCGCGCACATGGCCGCACGAGCATATCAACAATGTGGCCAAAGCCAGGGTTAGAAACAAAGAAAACTTTTTCATTATTTTTAAATGTATCCAGTATTATCTATTAAAAGTGGTAGAGGTTCTAGAATGGAGCTAGAACCTCTAGTCATATTAACTATTTAGCTCTAAAGAAAATAGAGATAGGCACACCGTGAAAGTCCCACATCTCGCGCAAGCGGTTCTCCACAAAACGCTTATAGGGGTCGCGGATATACTGCGGCAGATTGCAGAAGAAAACAAACTGCGGATAGTGGGTGGGCAGCTGGGTGATGTATTTGATCTTGATCCATTTACCTTTTACCGAAGGTGGAGGATTCTGCTCCTTGACGATAGGCAGCAGCATCTCGTTCAACTCGCTAGTGGAAATGCGACGGCTACGGGCTTCATACACCTGCTTGGCGGTTTCCAACACCTTGAAGATGCGCTGCTTGTTGAGCACACTGGTAAAGATGATGGGCACATCGTCAAACGGGGCAATACGGCTGCGAATCAGATCTTCAAAACGTTTGTGGGTATTGGTCTCTTTCTCCACGAGGTCCCACTTGTTCACCACAATAACAACGCCTTTGTTGTTGCGCTGAACGAGGGAGAAGATATTGAGGTCTTGCTGCTCCAAACCCTGACTAGCATCGAGCATCAGGATGCATACGTCGCTATTCTCAATAGCACGCACGCTGCGCATTACGGAATAAAACTCCAAGTCTTCGTTCACACGCGACTTTTTGCGCAGACCGGCAGTATCCACAAAGTTGAAGTCGAAACCAAACATATTGTAACGGGTATAGATACTGTCGCGGGTGGTGCCAGCAATAGGGGTCACGATATTACGGTTCTGACCGGTGATGAAGTTGATGAACGAGCTTTTGCCCACATTGGGGCGGCCCACCACAGCGATACGGGGCAGACCCTCGCTCTCATCCTCTTGGCCGTCGTCGAAGTCTTCCACCACAAGGTCCAGCAGATCGCCGGTGCCGCTGCCGCTGATACCGGCAATGGGCACAGGATCGCCCAAGCCCAGGGCATAAAACTCGCCCAGACCGTCCATTTCCTTGGAGTTGTCCACCTTGTTGGCCACAAGAATCACTTTTTTGGGGCATTTGCGCAACATGGCTGCCACATCCTCATCCATCGGAGTAAGACCTTGGCGGGCATCGACCAAAAAGAGGATTGTATCGGCCTCTTCCACTGCCAGCTGCACCTGTTTGCGGATTTCCACTTCAAACTCATCGTCGCCACCCATCACATAACCGCCGGTGTCGATAATACTGAAACGTTTGCCATTCCAGTCAGACTTGCCGTACTGACGGTCGCGTGTTACACCCGAAGTCTCATCCACAATAGCCTTACGGCTCTCGGTGAGTCGGTTAAAAAGGGTTGATTTGCCCACATTGGGGCGTCCTACAATAGCTACAATATTACTCATTTGTTCTTTTTTTTCTCAATTAATACTTACTTTTTCCCATGTTTTCCCACAATATTCACTCCCACCATCAGTCGGGCCGACTTCATATTGGCCAGATACATGTTCGACACAAAGTCGGCAGCCAGATAGCACTGGAAGCTTCCTCCCCTGCTTAACATGAGCGACACTCCGGGGTTGAACCAATTGAGGTTGTCGCCGTCGTAACTAAAGGAATTGGCCACCGCCACCTCCAACCAGTTCATCGGATTGGCATGCAGCGAGAGTGTGTTATTGCAACGAAAAGTGGTTTTAATTTCTTTCTTATCCCATTCGCCGTGCAGCAGATAGCCTGCGCGCAGCATTTTCAAAAAGGTTACCGATGCACCGAAATACAGTTTGGTGGGTATCGACATCGAATGCGACGCTTCAGTCACAGCATAGTCGGGCAGATTTTTCAGGCTGTCTATCCAGGCGGAAAACAAATCGCGGTTCAGTCCGCCATCCTGCAGCAGCTGCGACACATCGATACCATCAAATCGGATCGTTGTTTCGCGCGTCTTGGGCACAATGGCTATCGGATTTTCCTGCCAAAAGATTCCTTGTCCCAAATCCACCAAACTCACGCTCAGATCCACCATACCCAGTTTGGCTCTAGCGCCCACATCCATCGATACACCCCAGCTTTGGGGCATCGACAAAGTGGGGTGGAAAACCAGCGATCCCGAGTCGTCAACGCACAAGCCTGCCACACCGGCACTGTGAGCCATATAGTCGGCCGTGAACTGAATGTAGCTCATGTCGTCGGCCGTAGTGAGGTCCATCTTCACCTGATCCACCTTAAAACTCTGCAACCCGCTCAATAGGTTTACCGTGGCGCCTATGGAAATTGGCAGCTCGGGTATGCGGAACGATCCGCCCAGCGAGGCATACATCCAGGTTTGTGACGACAAGATATCATCCGATCCAAAGTTAAACTGGCGCTGTTCGCCGGCATTGCCTTCTTGCAGAAATTCCACAATGCCCATCGGGATAGCTATGCGGTTGTGCGTGCGCAGTCCCGAAGCCACATGCAGGGTGGCAAAATCGGCCAACCTAACACCAAAACCCAACAAATCCACATTCGACGACACGGCCAACCCCAGCTTATTACTGCTCATCTGGTCGATCACATGGTTTAAGTTGAGCACCGACACATCGCGCTGCGGGTCGTAGTACAAGCCCAGGTCGTTGTAAGAAAATGGCAACGACAAACCCAGATCAAGATTGGGCAGCGACACATACCACTGTGCCTTGTAGGGAAACAACGTAGGGTTGATATGACTGGACATTGGGGCACGAAACGAGTGATAGAAAATCGTATTGTCGAAAATCGTTTGCGCCTTGGCCGAATCCATGGTTGCCACAACCATAGCCAACAGCCCGATGATAATTGCTGACTTTAAACTTTTCATGGTGTGCTATGAATTATGGGGTTTTGATACGGGGATACTCAGTTGCAGATGTGGCGCCACCACCAGGTAGGCTCGCAACTCCAGCTTATCGTGGCCGTTCATCGTCACTATGGGCCGGCTGGCGTCGTTATTGGGGGCGGAAGTGCTGGTGGTGATAGCAAAATTGATGTATTTCGACTGGGCCAGATTATGCAACATGGGCATATCTATGGGCAGTACTATACGCGATACCGCGCACCCATCGGCCACCCATTCATTCTGCCCTTCCACATGCTTGATGGGCGCACCCACCAGCAAACTGTCGCTGGGCAGCAGGTGTTGAACCAAGGCTATTTGGCTAGCGTCCAACAGCTGGGCGTTTACGCCAAAGTTCAGGGGGATATAATTCTTGGCCTCTATCACCAGGTAGCTCATCGAGTCGTTCAGCGTCAAATAATCTTCGGCTGCGTTCAACAAGCTGTCCAGCTGATGCAGAGCCAAAGGTATGGTGTCGTTGAAACGAATATCATGGCAGTTCAATCGTAGCGGAAAATCCACCAACGTCTCAAATGTTGCCGCAATGCTATCCACGCCCAACGAGTCGATAGTGCCGTTCCTTGTCAGCTCGGCAGCCCTATCCACGGGCATCTCCATATTCATGCGTATGGCGTAAGCCACACTTTGAGGTTTATGTGCCAAAATGTTGTGGCAGTCGTAATGCTGCAACACTGTCACCTGGCGGCCAGCCATTAGCTCATGGACGCTAAAACGGGTTGCCTCGTCGGCAATAGGCACCGCCTGCTGGTAGCCGTCCTCGCATGCTATTTCCAAAGTGATGGAGTCGAAATACAGCGTTGTTCCATTATTCACTTCTGCCAAAAGCATATCATTCACATACCCCTTCAGCAAAGCATCCATGGTCACATACACCGCCTGCGTAGAAACGCCGCGATCCACCATCGCGCCCAGCTTTTCAAACAACGCTACGGGTATAATGCCCCGTAGCACTCTGTGCTGGCTTATCGTGTCGGCACTTGCCGCTTTGGTATGCTTAGTCATGCTGAATTCAAACACCGAATGCTGCACTTCGCTATAGTGCAGTGTCATCTGTCCGTCATCTCCCACCTCCAATGTTACATTCATGCTCGTATCGAACCAGGCCAACATTTCGCTCATCTCGGCCGACATGGTGGCCAGCGGCATGCCCAGCTGGGGGTCAAACTCGCCTTCCACCACAATGGGGTGCCGCAATGCGTCAAAATCGCCCTCTTTCACACAGCAAACTGCCAGAAGGCTAAACAATATAACCAGAAGTAAGCTTTGATGTTTCATAGGCGATGATGGGATTAATTATTTTTTTGCAAAGATACGATTTTTTTTTGTATTTTTGCAATTATTTTCAATAAAAAACACTATTATGAAAAAGTTATTATCCATCCTGCTCCTTATCCCATTAGCCGCCAGTGCTTTCGGACAGCAAACCTACACCTTTGCCCACCGCGACACCACGGCGCTACAACTCGATGTCTATCAACCCGCTAACCCCCGACCCGACCACGCTTGCGTTTTGTATGTTTTTGGTGGTGGTTTTTTCAGTGGTGCCCGTAACAACCAGTCTTCCACCCTTGCCTGCCAGGCCCTCGCCGACCGTGGATTTGTTGCCGTTTCTATCGACTACCGACTCTTTTTGCGCCATGCCCACCAGCTTCCGCTGCTCCAGATGTACACCAATTTCGACACGGCCATACGTTATGCTGTAGAGGATGTCTCCTCGGCCGTCAACTTCCTTTGTTCCCATGCCCAAGAGCTGGGCATCAATTCCTCCCGCATCATTCTCACCGGCTCTAGCGCCGGAGCCATTGCAGTGCTGCAGGCCGACTACTGCCGAGCCAACCGCCTGCCCGCTGCCATCGATATGCCTGGCGGCTTCCGTCCCGCCGCCGTAGTGCCTTATGCCGGAGCCATTTTGTGCCGCAATAGCGCCCTGCACTACGCCACCCCTCCGGCCCCCACATGTTTCTTTCACGGCACAACCGACAAGGTGGTCAACTACCGCCGTTTTCGTGGTGCCATCCACACCTCTCTCTTTGGTGCCAGCTCCGTTGCCAAGGTATTCAAATCCAACAACTACAGCTATGCTATCATGCGATTCAAAGGCAACGGCCACGAGGTAGCCATTGCCCTGCCCAACACCATCAACGAATTCTGCGCTTTTGTGGATGCCACCCTTGCGGGACACAAACTCCAATACGACGCCACCTGCAAGTCCTCTGGCGTTCCCACCACATCGTGGTCCAAAATGACCGTGCTCGACCTCTACCTCGGCAAAAACCGCCATAATGCATTGCAACCAACGATGTAATCAATAGCGTGGTCGAGTGCCATATTCTTAGAGTCTGCCAGTAAAAAACTCCGAATTATAGTTAAAGTTTGTTAATTATTGGGGTCAAGGGGTGACCAAAACGGCTTTTCTGAGTCTTATATATGCGAAATCGGTACGGAACGGCCTCCAAAGGCTCTCCGTCAAATACCTACAAACCAAAAGTTGAATTATCAGTTCCAACCACCATTAAATACTTAATCATTATGAAAAAAACAGCATTACTCCTCGTCCTCCTGGCCTCGATGTTCACCTCCTGGGCTTATGATTTCAGTGCCGTTGCCCCCACTGGCCAAACCCTTTATTACAGCATCACTTCCGACTCTACTGTTGAGGTTGTCCGACCCGACGACTATTATGATTGGATAGGCTTTCCCCAGCCAACCGACACCCTCATCATCCCCTCCACCGTAGTCCATGCGGGCACCACCTACACTGTCACAGCCATTTGTAGGTTAGCTTTTTGTGGTTGCGACAGTCTCACTGCTGTCACCATCCCCAATACCGTCACCGCTATAGGTAGCTCAGCTTTCGCACATTGCCGAAGCCTCGTCTCCGTCAATATCCCCAGCACCATCCCCAGCATCGGAAATTCCACTTTCCATTCTTGCAGTAGCCTTACTTCAATAGTCATCCCCAGCTCTGTCACTTCCATTGGCGATTATGCTTTCCTATACTGTGGCAGCCTTGCTAACGTGACCATCCCCGCTTCTGTCACATCTATCGGCACTTCGGCCTTCTCTCACTGCAGTAGCCTCACCTCAGTGGCCATCCCCAATTCGGTCACTTCCATCGGTGAAAATGCTTTCCGCGACTGTGTCAGCCTCACATCCATCACCATCCCCACCTCCGTCACCACTATCGGTGTTTGCGCTTTCTGTCATTGCAGTAGCCTCCCCTCAGTGGCCATCCCCAGTTCGGTTACCGCCATACCAGAATGGGCCTTCGACAGTTGCATCAGCCTCACATCGGTTTCCATCCCCAACTCCGTCACTTCCATAGGCCGTTCTGCTTTCAGACTTTGCATCAGTCTCGATTCCGTGGTCATCCCCAGTTCTGTCACTTCCATTAGCAATTATGCCTTCCATCGTTGCAGCAACCTCACTGCCATTACCTGCAAGGCTAGCGTACCTCCCACATTGGGCAATGACGTTTTCTGGGCTGTACCTGCATCGGCCAATGTCTATGTTCCCTGTGGCAGCACAGCATCTTACCAAAGCAGCTGGACGTATTTCTCCAATTTTATTGAAAGTTCCTACTCCATCACCGTAGCTTCGGCCGACACCACCCGAGGCTCCGCCTCCGTCACCACCCAGCCCTCCTGCGATATGCCTGCCGTCATCACCGCCACCCCCTATGCCGGCTGTAGATTCCTGCACTGGAGCGACGGCAACACCAACAACCCTCGGTCCGTAGCCCTCACACAAGACACATTCCTTTTGGCCTGCTTCGCCGCCGACCGTCCTCTCGACACAGTCTATATCGTTATCCACGACACCCTCATCCCCGCTTGGCATACGCTGTCGGTGGTCTCGGACGATACTGATCGGGGACTGGCTGCAGGTAGCGGACTCTTCCCCGAAGGCACCATCGTAGAGATTGCCGCCATACCCGTCTCAGGCAGCCGTTTTGTGCAATGGCAGGACGGCAATACCGATAATCCGCGCCGGGTGACGCTGATGAGAGACACCACCTTCGTGGCCACCTTCGATGCTGCTGGCACCGAGAGCGTTACCGATGTAGATTTGATACACCATACCGTCACCACCGAGGGTGCAAAAATCATCGTCGCTGATGCCCCCGACATGCGCATCCGCATCTTCGACAGCCTGGGCCGCTGCCTCTCCACTTCCACCACCTCCGACCATGTGCGTGCGTTCCGTATGCCTACCGCAGGCCTCTATATGGTACAGGTGGCCGACTACCCCGCCCAGAAAGTGGTAGTGGCCGACTAGCTCTTTTTCGCCGCTCCCATTGGCCCTCCCCTACAGCAACTGCCTCTTATGCTGGCAACCTAGGTCAAAACTCATCAACGTGGACCTCGGTTGCCAGCCTCTACTGTTAAAAAACAATGAATTGCTAAAAGTTTTTTTTGTTTTTTCGAAAATAAGTGTATTTTTGCACATTCAAACGCACTGTTGAATAATAAAAAAAATACAATATTATGAAAGATATTTTCGAAAGAATTAAGGAGTCGACCGGTGGTCCTCTTGGTCAGTATCAGAAGTATGCAGACGGTTATTTCTATTTCCCCAAGCTCGAAGGTGAGCTCGGTCCCGAAATGATGTTCAACGGCAAAAAAGTCCTCAACTGGAGCTTAAACAACTACCTCGGCCTGGCCAACAACCCCGAGGTTCGCGAAGCCGACGCCGAAGGCGCACGCCGCTGGGGCCTCGCCTACCCCATGGGTGCCCGTATGATGAGCGGTAACACCGCCCTGCACGAAGAGGTTGAGCACATGCTCTGCGAATACACCCACAAGAAGTACGGCTACCTCCTCAACTTCGGCTACCAAGGCCAGATCTCCATTCTCGACACCATCGTAGGCCTCCGCGACGTTATCGTTTACGACAGCGAAGCCCACGCCTGCCTTATCGACGGTTTCCGCGTAACTGGTGCCAAGCGTTTCAAATACATGCACAACGACATCGAGAGCCTCCGCAAGCAGCTCACCCAGGCCACCGCACTGGCCGAGAAGCAGGGCGGCGGCATCCTCGTGGCTACCGAAGGTGTCTACGGTATGGAAGGTGACCTCGGCGCACTGAAAGAAATCTGCGCACTCAAGAAAGAGTTCAACTTCCGCATCCTCATCGACGACGCTCACGGTATGGGCGTTATGGGTCCTGAGGGCCGCGGCACCCACACCCATTTTGATGTGGCCGACGACATCGACCTCTATTTCTGCGCTTTCGCCAAAACCATGGCCATCATCGGCGGCTTTATCGGTTGCAACGACCCCGACATCATCACCTATCTCCGCATGAACATGCGCTCTCAGATCTACGCCAAGAGCCTTCCCATGCCCATCGTCTATGGTGTGAAACGTCGTCTCGAAATCATCAACCAGCATCCCGAATACCGCGAGAAACTGTGGACCATCTCCAACCACCTCCAGAGCGAGCTCCAGCGCGAAGGCTTCAACACCGGTGTCACCGCTTCCCCCATCACCCCCGTCTTCTTCCCCGGTGATGTGAACCAGGGCACCAACGTAGTTGTCGATCTGCGCGAGAACTACGGCATCTTCTGCTCCATCGTGGTTTATCCCGTTGTGCCTAAGGGCCAGATTATGCTCCGCATCATCCCCACCGCAGCACACACCATGGAACATGCCGACCGCACCATCGAGGTCTTCAAGGAAATCAAGAAGAAACTCGACGCTGGCGAGTACAACAAGCCCATGCCCGATATGCGCATCCGCAAATAAAAGTTGAAAGTTGAGAGTGGAAAGTGGAAAGTTGGCTGCCGCCTCCACTTTCCACTTTTCACTTTCCATTCCCCTCTCTCCTCTCTTAAATCTAAAATCTAATGAAGTATCAGATCATTTGCAAAAAATGTGGCGAGACCATCGGCACCTTTGCCGAGTGGTTTGCCCACGACCAGAAGTGCCCCCATTGCGGTGCCAACTATGCCGAGGTGGTCTATCCCGAAGCCGACTATAGCCGTCTGCCCGAGTTCTTCAAGGGCGAGGTGAAGAGCCATTTCCACTATTTCGACTATCTCCCTCTCGAAAATAAAGAAAACATCGTCTCCTGCAACGAGGGTGCTATCCCCATGGAACGCTGGGAGCACATGGAGCGCGAGGCCAAAGAGAAATACGGCATCGACTGTAAGGTATATATGTACCGCAACGACCTCAACGGCGGCACTGCCTCCTTCAAGGATGTGAGCGGATCGCTGGCAGCCTCGGTCATGAAAGAACATGGCGTCAAGGAGTACTGTCTGGCTTCTACCGGCAATGCCGGCACCGCCTATGCCACCTATCTGGCCAAGGCCGGAATCAAGTTCACCTGCTTCAGTCCCAAATGGGTTGACGAGGAAACCAAAAACACCATCACCGCCACCGGTCAAACCCTCGTGGTAAGCCAGGGCACTTATGGCGATGCAAAAAACGAAGTGGCTGAATATCACAAGCAAAACGGCGTGATGATGTCCAGCGGCAACACCGACCCCCTGCGCGTGGAGTCTAAGCGCACCATCGTCTTCGAGTGCATGCGCCAGCTGGGTCAGATGCCCACGGTATATATGCAGGCCGTGGCCGGCGGCACCAGCCCCATTGCGTTGGAGAAAGGTTTCCGCGATATCCGCAGTACTTTCCCCGAGTTGCGTATGCCCCGCATGATTCTCGTTCAGCAGGACGAGTGCGACCCCATGGTCACCGCTTGGGAATGGGCCAAGGAGCACAACTTCCCCGTAGGCTTCGAAACCAAGTATGAGGCCAAGAAAGACTGCCATACCCGCATCGGCATCCTCACCGCTGCCAATCCCGGCAACTATCCCATCGTGGCACCCCTAGTACGCAACAGCGGTGGCGACTTCATCCGTGTCGAAGAGGCTTCCCTGCCCCAGTTCGGCCGCCAGATGCAGCGCGAGACCGGTGTGCTCATGGGCCCCGCCTCCATGGTTTGCTATGCCGGTTTCTACCGTGCTCTCGAGCAAGGCCTCATCAAGCAGAACGATGTCGTCCTCCTCAACTGCGGCGAAGGCTCCCTCCGCTCCAAATGGTTCGTTGAGGAAGTGGAAAAAATAGAAGAATAATAATAATTTAGATTGTAGAATGTAGATTGTAGAGTGGTTTTGAATGCAGATTGTAAATTGTAGAGTGTAGAGTGGGCTGACGCACCCGGAACTCTACATTCCACCATCTAAAATCTACAATCAGACCCCGCACCCGGAACTCTACATTCTACCATCTAAAATCTACAATCTCATCATATGAAATTTTCAAACAAGGTTGTCTGGATCACTGGAGCTTCTTCGGGCATTGGCGAGGCTACGGCTTATCGTTTTGCCCAAGAGGGGGCCAAACTCATAGTCACTGCCCTCGAGGCCGATTTGCTGGAGCAGGTGGTGGCCAAATGCAAGCGCCTCGGCGCCCCCGATGCTAAGGCACTGCCCTTCGACCTCTCTCAGCTCGACCTGCTCGATGCCCTGGCCGATGAGGCTTGGAATGCCTTTGGCCGCATTGATATCTTCTATAACAATGCTGGCATTTCCCAGCGCGGCACCACGGTCGAGACCGAGATGCGTGTCATCCGCAAGGTCATGGATATCGACTTCTACGCTCCCGTCATTCTCACCAAGAACATCCTGCCCCGCATGTTGGCGCAAGGCGGCGGACAATTGGTGGTCACCACCAGCATAGCCGGCTGCTTCGGCTTCCCCATGCGCTGCGCCTATTCCTCGGCCAAGCATGCCCTTTACGGCTTCTTCGAGACCATCCAGGCCGAATATCACAACCAGAATATCCGCGTCACCATCGTGTGCCCCGGCCGTGTGCAGACCAACATCTCGGTCTATGCCCTCGAGAAAGACGGCAAACGCCACGGCAAGATGGATGCCGGCCAAGCCGGAGGCGTCACCCCGCAGCAGGCTGCCAACAAGATTGTGCGTGCTGTTTATCACAAAAAACGCGAAGTCCTTGTAGGCCGCAAAGAACTCCTCATGGCCTACATCAAGCGATTCTTCCCCGGCCTCTGCGCCGTGCTGGCCCGCAAAGTAAAATCGATGTGATTGTTCTGTGATCGGTGATCAGTGACCTGAAGGGCGAAGCCGGTTAAGGTGAGTGAATTGTGAAGCGTGAATTGTGAAGTGATAAAGGTGATTAGTGGTTCCTGTACCGCTAATCACCTTTCAATTTTAAAATTAAGAATAAAGAATATAAAGTAGGCTGCCGCGGCCAATTCGCTATTTCAGCAATCTAGTAAATTGACCGCGCCAGCCCACTCTACA
>JAKSMO010000041.1 GCA_024400545.1 Bacteroidales bacterium
ATCTACGGTACCGCTAAGGACCAGATGGGCAATGAATACTACATGGTTAAGAACAGCTGGGGCACCGATGTCAGCCTCAATGGTATGTTCTACGCTAGCAAGGCTTTCGTCCGCTACAAGACCATGAACTATGTTGTTCACAAGGACGCTATCCCCGATGCAATTGCTGCTAAGCTGGGTATCGAAAAGAGCAACGCCAAAGCTGCTAAACCCGCTAAAAAAGGTCGCAAATAATTATTTGTGTCGTTAATGATAAGAGGGGTTGGCTTTAGGGTCAATCCCTCTTTATAATGATTTTTTGATGATGAAACTCGTAAGTTGGAACGTAAATGGTCTCAGGGCCGTGTGTCAAAAGGATTTTGATGGTATTTTCAATTCTTTGGATGCAGACATTGTGTGTTTGCAGGAGACTAAACTGCAAGAAGGCCAGATAGATATCTCATTTTTAGGCTATGAGTCTTATTGGAGCTATGCCGAAAAGAAAGGTTATTCGGGCACTGTGGTGTTCACTCGGGTTTCGCCACTGAGAAGGGTGGATGTTCCGGTGCTTGATGCCGATGTCTTTCCGGGCAACGAAGGCCGTTTGGTGGTGCTTGAATATGAGGAATTCTTCTTAGTGAATTGTTATACACCCAATGCTCAGGATGGTTTGCGCCGACTGGATTTCCGGATGCAATGGGAAGATTATCTGCGTCGTTATCTCTGTGAGCTAGATGCTCAGAAACCCGTTGTGTATTGTGGCGATTTGAATGTGGCACATCAGGAGATTGACCTGAAGAATCCTAAGACCAATCATCAGAATGCTGGCTTTTCCGATGAGGAACGCGGCAAGATGACGGAGCTGTTGGGTGCCGGATTTGTGGATACGTTCAGGTATCTCAATCCCAATGTGGAAGGTGCCTACACTTGGTGGTCGTACCGATTCAAGGCGCGTGAGAAAAACACAGGTTGGCGTATAGATTATTTTATCTGTAGCGATAGACTGAAAGACCGTATCCGCCATTCTATTATTCATAACGAGATTTTTGGTAGCGATCATTGCCCTGTTGAGTTGCTGCTGGATTAAGCAAATTGTGAATAATATTTAAAATGTCATTTTTATTGTTGTGATTTGAAAAAAAGATGTACTTTTGCATTATAAAATAAACAATACAGCATGCGTATCTGGATAATTGATAACGTGTTGATGTATTTGATTAGACATTTTTGATAATATAAAGCAATTAGACATTTTAAAAATGGGAAAGATTATAGTCGGTGTGGATTTCTCCAAGGGTTCGGAGATGGCCATAGAGCTGGCTGTTGATATAGCGCGTAAGTTTGGCGATGTACTACAGTTTGTAGGTGTCACCGAGGGCAAAATGCCGAAGGATGAATTGATGCAGGAGATTAATCGCCGAGCAGCACTCAATGCCGATAAGCTGAGAGGTGTTGAGATCGAATATGTTGTCAGAACAGGAGAGGTGGCTGATGCTATCTGTGATCAAGCTAAAAAAGAGAAAGCCTCGTTAGTGGTAGTGGGTACCCATGACACTGCAGGGTTGCAAAAACGTTTGCTCAGCCCCGATACATACTCTCTTGTTACTAAGTCGCAGTCTCCAGTGCTTTTTGTTCGTGAAAATTTTGAGTTCCATGCCGATTTCAAAGATATTCTTGTACCAATCGATGCTAGCGATGTTAGTCGGCAGAAGGTGCCCGTGGCCGCCCGCATTGCCGTGGCTTTTGGCTCCACAGTCCATTTGTTGGGAGTCAACTCTTCTTCGATAGAAGATGGCCGTAAGGCTGTGAAGAGCTATACATTGCAATCTAAGTCCTATCTGGAAAAAATGGGTGTCAGTTGCACTATGGAAGTGCAGGATGTGAAAGAGAGTGTCTCGGCCACAGTGCATTCGTATGCCAGCATGGTGTGTGCTGATTTAATTGTGATGATGGCCGAATGCGGCATGTCGCTGATTAGGTATGTGGCCGGTAGCGACGACCAACGTACTTTGGTGGCTTCCAAGGTTCCTATTATCACTGTTCACCCCGAGCAACTATATACCTTTGTTGTGAAATAGCTCGTTGGATGGAACGCTAGAATTAACGACTAGCCAATAGCCGTATTTGTTCTTGCAGAAAAAGCAAGAACATTTTTTTTCTAGGTATAATAAAAATCCGAAAATAGCGTTAATTCATTTTTTAAAATTCATTATTATGGAACCTCTGAAACATGAATGTGGTATTGCTCAAGTGCGATTGTTGAAACCATTGTCGTATTATCAGGAGAAATACGGTACGTGGCGTCATGGATTGAATAAGTTGTATTTGCTGATGGAAAAACAGCACAACCGAGGCCAGGATGGAGCCGGCATCACTTGTATTAAAACCGACTCTCAAATTGGTTCGGAGTACATATTTCGCGAACGTGCTCTCGGAAGTAGCGCCATAACGGAAATTTTTAATCGTGCCGGACTGCAGATTCAGCAGAGCGAAGCCGAAGGAGAAGACCTCATCCTGCGTCCCTTTGCAGGCAATATGTATATGGGTCATTTGCGCTATAGTACTACGGGACGTCATGGCATCCAATATCTGCATCCGCTAGTGCGTCGCGACAATTATCGAGCTCGCAGCCTTTCTCTTTGTGGCAATTTCAATCTCACCAATGCTCAGGAGGTGTTTGAGCAGATATCTGCCAAAGGCCAGTATCCTCGTAGCACTTCTGATACTTATATTCTTTTAGAGCAGTTGGGGCACCGTTTGGATAGAGAAGTTGAGAAATTGTATGTGAGAGGTAAGGAGGAAGGTTTCCGAGGCCTTGAGCTAACACGCTATATCGAACAACGCGTGGATATGGCCTATATTCTGAAAGAATGTGCTCCTTCGTGGGATGGAGGTTATGTGATTTGTTGCATGAATGGTAGCGGTGAGCAGTTTGCCATGCGTGACCCTTGGGGTATTCGTCCGGCTTTTTATTATTATGACGATGAAATTTTGGTAGTGGCTTCCGAACGTCCCGTGATTCAAACAGCGATGAATGTTTTGGTTGACGATGTTCATGAGCTGCTCCCTGGTGAGGCTATTCTGGTTAATCAGAACAACGAAATTCGTGTGGAGCAGATTCTTCAACCCCGCCCCAATGTCAGCAAATGTTCCTTTGAACGTATTTATTTCTCTCGCGGTAGTGATAAGGATATTTATGAAGAACGTAAGCATTTGGGTTATAACTTAGTGCCCGCCATTCTCAAAGCTTGTGATAATGACTTGCAGCACAGCGTGGTTTCATTTATCCCCAACACTGCCGAAGTGGCGTATTATGGTATGCTGCATGGCTTCGACGATTATCTTAACGCAGAGAAAGCCAGGGCCATTGCAGGGTTGGCTAAATGTGGTGCGCTCACGGAAGATAATATTGCCGACATTTTGAAGTTGCGAGTGAGAAGCGAGAAAGTGGCTATCAAAGATATCAAACTGCGAACATTCATCACGGAAAACAGTTCGCGCAACGATATGGCGGCCCATGTGTATGATGTAACCTATGGCATTATAAATGATGGCGTTGATAATTTAGTTGTCATTGATGACAGTATCGTTCGAGGCACAACGTTGAAAAACAGTATCATCAAGATCCTTTCTCGTCTGCGTCCCAAGAAACTTATCATTGTCAGCAGTTCGCCCCAGGTGCGCTATCCCGATTTTTATGGTATTGATATGTCGCACATGCAAGAATTTATCGCTTTCAAGGCTGCCATTGCTTTGTTGGAAGAACGTGGTATGGCTGATGTTATCGACGGTGTGTATCGTGATTGCAAAGCTGCCGAAAATGTGCCCGCCTCCGAGTTGGGCGAGAATTTCGTGAAGCGGATTTATGCGCCATTTAGTGATGAGGAGATATCCCGTAAGATATGCCAATTGGTCACTGATAAAGAATCTACCGTACCTGTCGAGTGTATCTTCCAAACATTGGACGGTCTTCACGAGGCTTGCCCTAATCATACTGGCGACTGGTATTTCAGTGGTAATTATCCAACACCTGGTGGTCTGAAGCAATTGTTCAAGACCTTTGTTCAGTATTATGAAAGCAGATAATTCACCATGTGGTGTTTTGGTTCG
Source organism: Bacteroidales bacterium (assembly GCA_024400545.1). GTDB lineage: Bacteria > Bacteroidota > Bacteroidia > Bacteroidales > P3 > Colimorpha. The sequence goes on from JAKSMO010000041.1 coordinate 4,090, forward strand.
CGTGAAATAATAAAGGCCGCCTAGAAGGCGGCCTTTTATAGTTATTGGATGTATTGCTATTTGATGGGAGTCCAGTAACTCGTTTCGCTGATTCCCATCAGGGAGCCTTTGACTTTGAGTCTTCCGTCGGCATCAAACTCAACTACACAGTTGGCCTTGATACCTCTGGTGGGGTCATATACTTTGGCTCCATCCCAGCATTTTTTGTTCTCGTTGTATTTTAGGCCTTGAATAAGGATGGCCTTGTTGCAAGGTGTATTTCTCTGGCTCTTGTCGGGATTTTTCACATCCAAGAGGAGCTTCCCTGTTTTAGGGTCGAGGCTATCTTTAATCCAATAGCATTGAGCTGTGTAAGTGCCATTCTTTTGTTTGAATACACGCACTTTTGTCAGATGCCCACCATGCGTTACTTTGTAAGTTCCAAGAATGGCATCGGCTTTCTCGTTTTTCGCATTCTGTGCCATACCCACCGTTAATGTGCATATGGCTAAGATGAAAAGGATTATTTTCTTCATGTGTAAATGTATAGGTAGGGCCAACTGCGTTAGCAATTGGCCCGTATTGTTCGTGTATTAGCGTTGCTCGTTAGGTTTGTTGGCATTGGCTTTCGCACCATTGGGTCGAGAAATGCTTTCGCGCATTTCGGTATCGGCCTGAATGTTTTTCATGCGATAGTAGTCCATGATGCCCAGATTGCCGTTGCGGAAAGCCTCAGCCATAGCCTTGGGTACTTCGGCCTCGGCCTCAATAACCTTAGCGCGAGCTTCTTGAGCCTTTGCTTTCATTTCCTGTTCGGAAGCGACTGCCATTGCGCGACGCTCTTCAGCCTTGGCCTGAGCAATGTTCTTGTCGGCATTAGCTTGGTCCATCTGAAGTTGTGCACCAATGTTCTTACCCACATCAATGTCGGCGATATCGATGGAGAGAATCTCGAAAGCGGTGCCGCTATCAAGACCTTTGGTGAGGACAAGTTTGGATATGCTGTCGGGATTTTCCAGCACCTGTTTGTGGCTGATGGCTGAACCAATGGAAGTGACAATACCTTCACCAACGCGGGCCAGGATAGTTTCTTCGCCAGCGCCACCAACGAGCTGTTGGATGTTGGTACGAACGGTTACACGAGCCTTGGCAATCAGCTGGATGCCATCTTTTGCAACTGCGGTCACAGGAGGGGTGTCGATTACTTTAGGGTTAACGGAGGTCTGCACGGCTTTTAGCACATCGCGACCGGCGAGGTCGATAGCTGTGGCAGTGCGAAAATCAAGATTCATATTAGCTTTGTTGGCGGAGATAAGTGCCTGAACAACGCTGTCAACATTACCACCGGCTAAATAGTGGCTTTCCAATTCGTTTTGTCCGATTTTTAAACCAGCCTTAGTGGAGTTGACCATGTTGTTTACGATTACGCTAGGTGGAACTTTACGGAATCGCATGAACATGAGTTGTACAAGAGAAGTTCTTACACCAGACATAAGTGCCTGAAACCAGAGTCCGAAAGGCACATAATATGCAAATAAGAAAAAGCCGACAACGGCCAATGCAATAATGATAATTGTTGTTGTCATGTTATGATGATTTTAATTGTTTTTTATTCAAATCTGCTATCTTCAACCTCGCAAACATCAATTCTATAGCCATCAATTGCCACGATTTCTACAGTCTTATCGGGATCGATGAATTTGTTGATGGCATGAACCTCAACGAGCTGTCCGTCGAACAGAGCTTTGCCAGTGGGGGCTAAGCGGGCGATTGTCTTTCCACGTGCTCCCACGTTGAAACGAGTCTTGTCTATCTGGTTCACTGTGCTGTCGGACTCTTCATGAAGAACAAATCTACGCCAGGTCTTGGTCCTTACAAAAAGGATGAGCAGCAGTGCGGTTATTCCTATAGAGCAAAGCAGGATGATGTTGCCAACGGTATTCCCCCAGCAGATATAACTTTCGACAATACCAAAAACTAGGAGGCCGAATCCACAAAATCCAGCAATGCCACCGGGCAGTGCCACTATTTCTAGTGCTATGAGAACGATACCAGAGATTAATGCAATAAAAAGCAGTGCAGTATTCATATTATTTAGTTGTTTGTTATTGAATTATTTCGGATGTGAGTTGCTTGTCGAGCAGCGCGGTGTGCATAGGAAGCAAAGTCTCGTAGCTGCCGTGTTTGATAGTGCATTTGCCATGGCAGTGGACTAAGATTGCGCACTGTTCGGCCTGTTCGTTAGTGATGCGGCAGATATCAACAAGCGATTTGATAACATAGTCGAATGTGTGGACATCGTCGTTGTGCAGGAGTAAGCTGCATCCCGAATCTTCCAGCACTTCGGCTTCGCCTTCATATTGCGGATTAATTTGAGGCTTTTCCATATTCTTTTATTTTGGTGTTATCTATTTTTCAATCAATACAACGGCTTTGGCGCTTATGCCTTCTTCGCGGCCTTCAAAACCCAGACACTCGGTGGTGGTTGCTTTTACCGAGACCTGGCTGACATCTAATCCGAGGCATTGGGCAATAGCTGCTCTCATTTGTGGGATATAGGGGCCAACTTTGGGTTGTTGGGCAACAATAATGCTGTCGATGTTTTCAACGTGATAGTCGTTTTGTGCCAGCAGTTCGCCGCACTTGGTGAGGAGAATTTTGCTGTCGATTCCCTTGTATTGAGGATCTTTGTCGGGAAAATGCTTGCCGATATCGCCTAAAGCAGCGGCACCGAGTAATGCGTCGCAAATGGCGTGAATCAGCACGTCGGCATCGCTATGGCCCAAAAGACCTAAAGTGTGAGGCACCTCTATGCCGCCCAGCCACAGTTTGCGCCCAGGTACTAGCTTGTGAACATCATACCCAATTCCGATTCGCATAACGCTATAATATTACATGGTTGTTTTTTTCTTTCTGTCCAGATTGAAAGTAAGGGATATGCGCACCGTGTTTTTAAGCGGATTGTTGCTGAATGATGTGGTGGGAACAAGGTAGGCCACATCAAATTGCATCACATTGGCTTTTGCAGCAAATCCAATAGTTGCGTACTGACGACCGCCCTTGGTGGCATGCTCATAGAAGTAACCGGCACGAACGGCAAAAGTGTTTTTGTACCAGTATTCTCCACCGGCCGAAATCTGAATTTCGCGCAACTCTTCGCCAAAACCGCCAGGAGCATCATAGAACGACTGGAGAACTCCGCGCATTACGCCAGTGGTATACCATTCGGTCAGGTTGTGGTAATAATTGCCATAAGTGCTGTCGCCAACGGTTTTAGGTGGTGTGGGGACGAGCAGCTTGTTCAAGTCAACCATCACATTGATCTTGTTGGCGTTGTCGATCTCGTAAGAATATCGGGCACCTATGCGTAAGTTGGTGGGGAGGAATTCTTTCTTGGTATCGTCGTTGGAGTAGGATAATTTTGCACCCAGATTGCTCACAAAAGCACCCAGGGCTATTTCCTGGCCATTGTCGATAGGGTGTTGCCAATACACGCCCAAGTCGGCAGCCAGCGAGTGTGCGGGCTTGGTTGCCACATAGTCGCCAGCACCTGTGCTGACGCCTTGGCCGTTAGTGAGGTCTGAGTTGATAAAGCGGCCGGTTGCACCCAACGAAAGCTCGTCGCTCAATTTCATGGCGTACGATATATCAAATGAAAATTCGTTAGGATTCATGGTTCCGTTGTCGTAACCCTCGGCGTTGGTGCTCTGAATCTCACCCAAAGAGAAATAAGTGAGCGATGCGGCTACGGTGCTGCGGTTGTTGATGGCTTTGTAACCGCCCAAATAGAGCAAGTTCATGTCGCCCACGCCCAAGTTGCGCAGCCAAGGGGTGTAAGTGGTGCTGAATCCGATATCGCCTTTAATAAAAGCATATTTGGCATTGTTCCAGTGTCCGGAATAAATGTCGGGAGTAGAAGCGGCACCTACGTCGCCCATGGCACTGGCCACAGCATCGGGAGCGATAAGGAGAATGGGCATACCAGTGCTGATGTAGTTTTTGGTCTGTCCGGTAAGACCTGTTTCATGATGGGGATTTTGGGCTATAGTGGTTGCTGCAAAGCTCATCAGTATAGCAGCGGAGAGGAATGTAGCTTTCTTTTTCATTAAAAGTTATATTGTCGATATATTTTACTCAAGAAACGAGTTTTTGTATTTTTTATTGTGTGCTCGTAGGATTATTTTAGAAGAGGCCTCTAGTTCCTAACAATTTTGCTGGTCTGAGTGTGCCGCTCGCCATTAGTGGTGGTGATGTCGGCTCTTACAATATAGATGCCTTTGCCAACTTTATTTCCGTTGTCGGCAGTGAAGTCCCAGGCTATTGCCAGCACGCAGCCATTGTCGGCAATGTGTGGGGTAAACTGCCTCACCAAGCTTCCTCGGATATCGTATATGCTGATAGTAGCCTGGCCGATATTGTTGGTTAGGTTATGTTCGAGTCGTATAAGGGTGCGATCGTGTGCCGGATTGGGTGTTGCCGATAGCTGACCAACTTTTCCTATGCGGTCGTTAACTACCCTGAAACGAATGGTGGCGCTGCCCGAATAGTTAAAGATATTCCAGCATTTCAGCGTCAGCGAATGCTCGCCTTCGTCCAATTTGCCAAAGGTGTAATACACCTCACCATTTCGACTATCCCGAATGCTGGGTTCGTAATAGTCGTTCAAAGTTACTGTGCTATAGGGGTTTCCGTCAATAATGGCCGTGATGTCGTGGCCTAGGCCACTGCCTGCGGCGTTAATGCCCACCGAATCAATGAGTCGGGCGTAAAGGGTGGGGTTTTCGTTGGTTATTCCCCCATTGCGGAAGTTGGTGTCGTTGATAAAGAGTTGTACCTGGGGGTGCATCTCGGCCAGTTCGGCCTCATCGTTGAACCCACCAAACATGATGTTGCCATATTGGCCGGTGGCATTGTCGTTGTCGCTCTGGGCATAATGCGACAGTTTTGCAAAATCGTAGCGGTATGCCACATCGCGCGGTATGATAAACGAATAGGAAAACTTGCCGTTGGTCACTGTCTCACGCCCTTTGTACAGCATGTTCTTTTGTTGCCAAAAATTCACTTCGGTGCTGTCGTTGTCGTTGGCCAAGGTGCGGCAGGCCACCTCTCGGTCGAATACAATGGGGAAGATGGTACCGTTGAAGTCGGGCTGAATATTGCCGTTCTTGTCGCGAATTTCACCTTCAATGGTTACTCGCGAAAGCACCTGTGCCGAATCGGTCACCGATGGGTCAACGGCACGGTTGTTGACCGAAGTCACCACTACGTTGTTTTTGGGGACTGACAAGTGAAGTGCGGGGTCGCCAAACAAGGCTATGCAGTGGGATACCTGGGTAATGTTTTTGGCCTTGGTCAATGCCTCGCCTATGGTGTTTTCGGGGTTGAGGGCTAGCAGGCTGCAGTTGGTGTTGAATCGGTGGTTGTGATGGATGGGGCGGGCTGCCGACATTACGCCAATGCCTGCCGCATCGGCCAGCAAGAATGCCTCGGCGCCACAAATGCCGTCCAGCAGATCGTAGTGGCCAAAGGAGCAGGTGCTGGTAATAAACAAAGGTAGCTGGTGCAGGTTGGTATATTTCTCAATATCGGTAAATTCCATATAACGTTCGGTACCGATATACGAACTGGATCCGTGTCCTATATAGTTGAGTAGCAAGCATCCGTAGTTAATTCTTTGCCGAAGGGCATTGTTCACGTCGGGGTAATACGATCCGTCGGCACCCGACTGCTGGATATAGGAGTCGGCAAAAATGCGGTCGATATTATAGTGGGGATACTGGCGCTTGATTTCTTGGGCCATTTTCTCCGAATCGCTGGCAAAATTGGTGTCGGACGAGCACGAGGGGTCGGCGTCGTCGGCCAGCAGGGTCACATAGTTGCGCCAGTCGCCTCGCACACTCTCCACTTCAAAGTCGCTGCGTTTCATGTAGCGTTCAATCTTGCTTACCAAATGCTGGGCCTCGGCCACCGTTTTGGCTGGTAGGCGGCCAATGCTCACCGACATCTTGCCTTCAAAAATGCCGATCAAGCTGTCGTTTAGATAGCCCGCAGGGTCATCGCTCGGGAAAGAGCTGCCCTCGCTGTCAAACGAAGTAGGCGTTTGGTAGGTCACCACGGTGCGTTGGTGTTTGCCCATGATGTCTCGGTTGTCGTATGTGCCTTTGCCAAAGAAAAGCAGGTAGCGAGGGTTCACGTGTTCGTCATCCTTGGCTCTAAGGCAGCGCATCATTTGTCGCACTGCCAGGGGGTCGGCTTTGCCCGACGAGAATTCGTTAAATACTTGCTCTTGGGTGACAACCATCACGTTGAGGCCTTCCATCATGCGGTGCAGGTCGGCCAGCGCTTCGGCTTGTTGGGTGAAGTCTTTGTGACTTACAATGACATAGTCGGGCACTGGTGTTCCGTGAATGTCTTGGTTGTCGATAGGATTGATTTCGTCAGGGTGGGGGAGGCTGTTGGGCGTAAATGCCACAAAAGTGCGAGCTTCGCTGCACGATGCCACAAATGTGAATCGGTTGTTGCCATTGTTTTCAGTTGGCAATATGCTGGGCTGCAACGGGTTGGTTACGTCCCAGATTTGTCCGTCGGCAATGTTGCCATTTGCCACAAATTTGCAGTTGACACCCGATGCTGGCAGGGTGCCATTGCGCAGGGTCAGCACACCGCCTTGGTATGTGAGCGGCACCTGTGCGTTCAGCTCCAAGAAATCGAGGTAGCCATCGGCATTGGCTGATTGGGGCGCGTAAGTAAGGTTAATTTGTACATCTTTGGACGAGATGTTGCTAAGCGTGATGTTGTCGGTGCGATAGTTTACACCGTTTACCATATATTCTTGTTGCGAATTGCTGCCGCATCGCAAGGTGAATTGACCGCCGCTATGTTCCGAAACGTTGGCCAGACCATAACGAAGCACAACATTCCCGTTGAGGGGTTGGGAGGACAACGAGAGCGTGTAGTTGCGGGCGTTCATACTTGGGGTCAGCTTGTCGGCCACCCATATTTGTCCGCTCCCGTGAGTGTTGATGTTTTCGGGGTGGTATAATGCTACTGCGGTGTAGTAAGTTATGTCAAGCGGACCGTCGGCGGTCAGATTGTTGGTGGCAATCCTGTTTCGGCTGTCGTTCTCCAAGCAGTTGGTTGTCAGATAGTAGTAATTGGCATTGGCATAAGCGTGGGGCGTGTATTCAAAGTGCTGGGTGCGTGTGTTATACCGCCAAATATTGGCGCTCTCGGCATAAAACACAATGTAGTCGTCCGACTCAAAAATGCCGTTGCCATTCTGGTCCACCACCGAGATGGCCACGGGTTGAACATCGTCGGTCAATTGCTCGCGCCTACTTTCGGGAATCATGCCACTGAGCGATGCGTATATAGCTATCCTGTTGATCTCGCACCCATTGAGGGCGGCGATGTCGGCAGTTGTCAGTTGGTACATGCCGTCCGTCGAAATGGCAATTTTGTACCAATTGCCTTCAGCCAGCCTGGAGTGTGAGGCATAAGTGGTTTGCGTTTTTGCTGCCACGGGTGCCAGCAAGAGGATGATGGATATTATCTGAAAATAATATTTGCGCATAATAATTGTAATGTGTTTTCCTGGTGACTTCTAAAAATTGATTTCTAATTATTTTGAGTCTTGTTTTTGTCAGATGGCTGTGCGAACCGCAGAACCGATGACCCTAATAAAAAGATTAATATTTCCCCAATTTTCCATAACGATGAATTTTTAGAAGTTAACTCTAATAACTCTTTTTTTTTATTTTTATTGTGCAAGGCATCATGAATGTTTTTATATTCTGGTTTCGCTGCGCTCCTGCCGAAGTTCCGCTCGTTCTACGCTCATTCTACGGTTATGATACGGTTATTGTTCGGGCGGCAAGCCGTAGCTACTCCGTAGAATGACCGTAGAATGACCGCACCATCAGTGTTGTCACAGCTAATCTGACCTTTGGGTTGCCCAAATGATAATTGGCATATGGGTCTGGACTCTATCGTGGGTACATTTTGTGATTCATTTTTTAATATATGAGAAAAAAAGTGTATCTTTGCATTTTGAAATAAATATAATTTTTATATATGAGTGCAAATGTAATTGGCATTATTGCCGTAGTGATTCTCTTGGCATCCTTTGCGTTGCGTGGCGAGAAGAAAATCCGTTTGGTGTCGATTGTGGGATATGCTTTTTTAGCTTGGTTTGGCGCGAAAAACAGTCCTCACGATTTTATTCTCATATTCTTGGGTGTTGCAGCCGTATTGATTAATTGCGTGCAATTTTGGAATATGTGGAAGGAGTCTAGGTCGGCCAAGGCTGTGGCCAAGGCCGAAGCCCGTGCTGCTGAAGCTGAGGAGAAGCTGAAAAAGGATAATGACAATGTAACTAAAAATGATATTCCTGATTAAACACTAAATAGTATGTTGAGAAAGATTCGTATCGTGTTGGCAGCATTGTTTTTTGCCGCCATTACTCTTTTGTTTTTAGATTTCACCGGCGTAATGCACACTTATCTTGGCTGGATGGCCAAAGTGCAGTTTCTGCCGGCAGTGTTGGCCCTCAATGTGGGTGTGATAGTGGCTTTGCTGCTGCTCACTTTGCTGGTGGGTCGTGTTTACTGTTCGGTCATTTGCCCCATGGGCGTGATGCAGGACTGTTTTAGCTGGCTGGGTGGCAAGGTGAAGAAGAATCGTTTCCATTTTGCCAAAAATCGTGTAGTGCTGCGCATTGTGGCACTTGTGGCATTTGTGCTGTTGATGGTTTTGGGCCTCAATGCCATTGCTATCTTGGTTGCGCCCTATAGCGCTTATGGCCGCATTGCCACTAGCCTTTTCCAGCCGGTTTACTTGTGGATTAACAATATTTTCGCCTATTTCTGCGAGCGTGCCGAAAGTTATACTTTCTATCATGTTGATGTATGGGTGAAAAGTGGTGCCGTGTTGGCCGTCTCTGTGGTTACCTTTGTTGTCATAGGTGTGCTCTCCTTCCGTTGGGGCCGTCTGTGGTGCAACACCATTTGCCCCGTGGGTACGGTGTTGGGCTTCTTGTCTAAGTTCGCTTGGCTCAAACCTCATATTGATGACAAAAAGTGCGTTGGTTGTGGCAAGTGTGCCAAGAATTGCAAGAGTCAGTGTATCAATCCTGAGACTCACGAAATCGACTATAGCCGTTGTGTGGCTTGTATGGACTGCATGGACAACTGCAAACTCGGTGCCATCAAACTGAGTGGCGGTTGTGGCAAGAAACAAGCCAAGGCCGGCGAAGAGGTTGACACTTCTCGCCGTAAATTTGTTGTGACTACCGCTGCCGTAGGTGCTGCCATGGCTGTCGAGGCTCAGGCTACCAAGGTTGATGGCGGTTTGGCCGTAATTGAAGATAAGCAACTTCCCGAGCGTCAGGTTCCCGTGAAGCCTTTTGGCGCACAGGGCCTGAAGCATTTTTCGCAGCATTGCACCGCATGTCAGCTCTGCGTGGCTGAATGCCCCGAAAAAGTGCTGCGCCCATCTAAGAATCTGACCACTATGATGCAGCCTGAGATGCAGTTCGATAAAGGCTATTGTCGTCCCGACTGCACACGTTGCTCCGAGGTTTGCCCTGCCGGTGCTATCAAGAAAATCGACATCGCCGAAAAGAGTGCCATCAGCGTTGGCCATGCCGTTACCATACCACACAACTGCCTGCTTTCTAGTGGCGAGGAGTGCCATGCTTGCGAACGTCATTGTCCTACCGGTGCTATCACTATTATGGAAGGTATCGAGGGTGCGCACAACAATGTGACTGTCAACGAGCAGCTGTGTATCGGCTGCGGTGCTTGCGAGCATTACTGCCCTGTGCGTCCTTTCTCGGCAATCTATGTTGAGGGTCGCGAAACCCATCAGACTATCTAAATTACTAATATAATGAACAAAATTCTCGACACGCTAAGTGTGCTCAAAACGCTCAAGTTCTGGAAAGAGCTTGTCATCATGACCCTCGGCATGTTTGTGGCTGCCGCTGCGGTTTATTACTTCCTGCTTCCAAGCAAGCTAGTGATTGGCTCAATCTCGGGTCTGTCTATTGTCATCACCAATTTGTTTGCCATGACTGGCATTCAGTTGGGTTTCTCGGCGGTGGTGTCCATCATCAATGCCATACTGCTCATCCTTGCATGGGTGCTGATTGGCAAGGAATTTGGGGCCAAGACCGTCTACACGGCCATGATTCTTGGTCCTATGACCGATGTCTGGGCCGCCATTCTTCCTTGGCAGAATATTGCCAACACCAACCTCACTACCGGTTCGCCTTCGGTGATGGGCGATCCTTGGCTCGACCTTCTCTGTTTTGTGCTTGTGCTTAGTGCGTCGCAGGCTATCCTGTTCGGCATCAATGCTTCTACTGGCGGTCTCGACATTTTGGCCAAGATTGTCAACAAGTATTTCCATTTCGATATTGGCACATCAGTCACCATTGCAGGTGCCTGCATCTGCTGCACGGCTTTCTTGATCAATGATTTCCGCATGGTGGTCATTGGCCTTATCGGCACATGGATCAATGGTCTTGTGGTTGATTATTTCACTGCCTCGCTCAACAATCACAAGCGTGTGTGTATCGTATCGAAAGACTATGAGCGCATTCGCAAATACATTATCAATGATTTGCAGCGTGGTTGCACCCTCTATGAGGTGATTGGCGGCTACACCAATGAGAAATCTATTGAGCTGGAGGCTCTTCTTACCAAGGATGAGTTCAGCAAGCTCATGGTCTTCATGAAGGACAACGAAATCAATGCTTTCATGACTGCCGGCAATGTGTCGGAGGTCTATGGCCTCTGGACCAAGCATAGCACCCGCCGTCATGCAAAAGAGCAAGCCGAGCAAAGATAGTTGTAATATTAAATAATAGTTGCCTGTTATGATAAAACGTTGTCTGTCATTCTTTTTCCTATTGCTGCTGTCAACTGCGTTGATGGCACAATGGAGTGTGGAAAATGTTCCTAATACACGTTTGCAGAGCAACCTTATCCATGTCAGCGACCCTGACGATCTGGTGGATGATGCGACAGAGGCTTTGATTAATTCGGCCTGCGCCAGTGTGCGCGATTCTGCTGATATCTTTGTCGTTGTGCTCAGTTCGATAGTCACTGACGATTCCAAGGACTTCGCCACCCGTCTGCTCAACTTGTGGGGCATTGGCGACAAGGGTGTTGACAATGGTGTGCTGCTGCTTGTGGTTGAAGATATCCATGCCTTGGAAATAGAGACGGGCTATGGTGCCGAAGCCTTTCTGCCGGATGTAGTCTGCGGTCGGGTGATACGTGATGTGATTATTCCCTTGATGCGAGCCGGCGATTTCTCGGGCGGTGTCCGCAGTGGTGCTTATGCCTTAGCCAGCCATCTGGGAGCCGACACGTCAGATCTGTTTCCCCTGGAGGTGGCCTCGTATGAAGGCGTGAAAATGCCAGAGAGCGATGACTCCGCTTCCGGTGCACCTCTGTTCTTTGCCCTTATAGGATTTCTGACTATGATTTGGTGCGCAGTCAGGACTTTCTTTGGTGCCCTTGGCAAGACCTTAGGTTTCAAAAAGAAAAAGAAGAAGAAAGCCGAGGCAAAGCTGGCATTGGTTGACGGAATCTATCATCTCGACCAGACCAAGGAAGTTATATCCAATCATGGTACTAATGAATGGACAAAACATGATTTTCTGCGCAATCTGCTCATCATTGCGATTGCCTTTGCTTTTATTGTAGTGCTAGTCAAAGGCTACGGCAGCGAGACTGGTGTTAGTGGACTGGCCGTGGTGCTTTTGCTTACTCTGTTGTGCGTCGTGCAGAATCAGTTCTCATTGAACAAGGCTCGCCATCTGGCACAGTCTGCCGTCTCTCCTTCCGAGTGCTATGATTCTATGATGCACCGTCCGGCCGTGTTGCTCACTTGCGTCTTAGCACCTTGGCTGGGTTGGTATTATTTCAAGAAATTCCGCAACACTGTCAAGTCGTATGCCGGTGTGCATCAATGCCCGGTCTGTCACGAAAAGATGCAGGCTTTCGATGATGGCATTCTGACACCGTTGGAGAGCAAAGAAACCGAAGTGGGCTCTATCAAACACCAGCATTATTGTTGTCCCAATGGCCATAGAGTGAAAATCTCTTCTAATGGCAGTAGATTCAAGGCATACTCTCGCTGCATGGTTTGTGGTGGCCGTACCCGCACGCAGAAGAGCAGCAAAGTGATTCTTGCTGCCACCTATTCCAGAGCAGGATTGGAGACGGTGACGTATTTCTGCGAGTTTTGTGGTCATGAAGAAGTTGTGCAGCGCACCATCCCCAAACTCCAGCCTGAGTCCAGCAGCTATTCTTCCAGCGGCGGTCATAGTTCTGGCGGCCACAGTTCCGGCGGATCATTTGGCGGCGGCCATTCTGGTGGTGGCGGCGCTTCTGGACGATGGTAATATAATGTATAATATATAAAAAGAAAAGAAATATGAGATTCAAAAAATATGACAAACGATATCTTCCCATGCTCTGGATTGGCTTGGCCATCTGGGCTGTAGGCTTTGGTAGCACATGTCTGATGGAGTTGGCCGGGGTTGAGATTTCTTCCCAGGAAGCCCTCATGGGCATGCTCAAGAGCATCTTCAAGTTTTCCCCTATTCTGGTTATTCTGTTAGGTTGTGTCTTCGGCCCGGTGCTGGAAGAATTCAGCTTCCGCCTTTGGGGTGTGGGCAAGCGCTGGACTACCATTATCTGCCTGGTTCTAATGGCTATGTTAACTTTTGGCGAGATTGGCTTCTGGGGCATCTTGCTGGTGATAGGCATTGTTGTGGCCATGCGCCTTATCAAGGATGAGTTCAAGCGCAACTGGGTTGTAACCCTGTTGTCGTCGGCAGCCTTTGCCTTGGCTCATATCTCAGGATTCAGCGGGTTTTCGCTGGGTATGGTGCTGGGTTTGATGGACATTTTCGGCATGGCCATGGTTATGTGCTGGCTCACGCTCAACCTTAGTTTCTGGTTCTCGTGCTTGCTACATGTGTGCAACAATAGCTTGGCATTCCTCGTACCATTAGTGTTCTTGGGCACTCCCGTGCATAACGAGTATTCCGCTCCCGACCTCGTCTGCCACACCACGCTGGAGTCGCTCAAACCTTTTGCAAACAACAAAGATCTCATTCTTAATGCTGATAACAGTTTCTTCCCCGAGTCACCATTGACTGAGTTCTGTTGTGTCGGCGAGCCTCAGGAAATAGCCGCCAGGTTGCTAAGTCTCGATACCAATATTGCTTTCCATTCTCCCATCCGCTACGAGTTTCAGGCTCACCCTAAAAATGAGAGTGTGGAAGAACGCATGGTATGGACAGTCAAGTTTGATACGGCCCAATTCCCCGATTTTCATCGCCTTCTGCCCTTGTTCCTCAAGGATTATGAGGCTTTTGCCAAAGAAAAGCTCACCTTTGACACTACTGATGTAGAGATGGAAGAGGTTTGGATGGTATATGACGATGGCCGAGAGCAGGTGGTCACCGACTCTTGTGATGATTTTACTGATGTTTTGATGCGACTGTACGATACAAAATTGGGCATGAAGTCCCACAATGTACTATCCCAAATCGATTCCCCTGTGCTCTACAGCTATCCTGTCAGCAATCCCATGTCTGACAAGTTGTCCGCTATCGAAGAGGCTAGGGATGCCCTCTATGGCTACCGACTCGATTTCCGTCCCAGTGGCAAAAAGTTTAAATTAGTAACGATTAAATAGAACAATATTAATATATGAATAGACGCGATTTTCTGAAGAGTTTGGGTGCTGGTGCCGTGGCTACGGCTGCCATTGCTGTTGGCTGTGACTCACCTAACCAGACTCATGCTGAGGGTTTCACCCTGGGTGAAGTCCCTACCGATAAGATGACCTATCGTACCGGTTCGCATGGCGAGCAGGTTTCTATCCTTGGCTATGGCCAGATGCGACTGCCAACTGTCGAGCCTGATAACCGCGACAGTGATATTGACCAGGATCAGGTTAATGCCCTCACCGACTATGCTTTGGCTCATGGTGTCAATCTTTTTGACACGGCACCTCGTTATTGCAAAGCTCGTTCTGAGAAGGCTATTGGCATTGCTTTAAGTCGCCATAACCGTGATGAGTATTTTATCAGCACCAAGCTCTCCAATATGAGCCCCGATACTTTGAGCTTCGAAGCTAGCAAGGCCATGTTTGAAGAGTCGTTGGAACGTTTGCAGACCGACCATGTTGATTTCTATATGCTTCATTGCGTGGGTCTTCCTTGCAAGGGTCTTGACGGCGAAACTATGGATCCCATGACGGCCTTCCATGTGCGTTTTGAAGAAAACGGTATGCTCGATTGGCTGGTGGAACAGCGCAAGCTTGGTCGCATTCGCAATCTCGGTTTCTCGTACCATGGCGATGTGACGGTCTTTGACTATGCCCTTTCACTGCACGAAAAGGTGCATTGGGATCATGTCCTCATCCAGCACAATTATGTCAATTGGCGTCATGCTGGCAATTTGGCCGATGACGGTAGTGGCGATGCCAATTCGGAGTATCTTTATAACGAGTTGGCCAAGCGTGATATACCCATCTTTGTGATGGAGCCCCTCCTGGGTGGACAATTGGCCAACATGCCTCAGTTTGCTGTTGACGAGTTCAAACGTCGTGAGCCTGAGGCAAGTGTCGCCTCCTGGGCCTTCCGTTTTGCTGCCACAATGCCCCGTATCCTCACCGTGCTCAGCGGCATGACCTATATGGAGCACCTTCAGGACAACATCCGTTCCTACGCTCCGCTGAAGGAACTGACCGACGAAGAGTTGGCTATGCTTATGGATGTGGGCTCTCGTTATGCCGGTATTGAACTTATTCCTTGCACCGGCTGTCAGTACTGTATGCCATGTCCTTATGGTATAGACATTCCTGGTATCTTTGCCCATTACAACAAGATGGTGAACGAAGGTAATGTGATGGCCAAGCCTTTGGACGATGCTGATAGCGAGGAACGCCGTGCTTACCGCAAGGCTCGCCGCATCTATTTGGCCAGCTACGACCGTGCTGTGGCTCCTGAGCGTCAGGCCGACCACTGCATTGGCTGCGGCAAGTGCCTCTCCGACTGCCCCCAGCAGATTCCCATCCCCACAAAGATGGCAATGATCGAGAAGAAATAGTGTAATGAAATAAAGAAATTATTGAATGAAAAATAAAGAGTGTGCTGTCGCGCCAAGACTTTCTATTTTTTATTCTTCATTCTAAATTCAAAATTGATTGTTATGGTTTTATTAATGTTAGGTACTTGGGAGATAATCATCATCGTGTTGGTGGTGCTCCTGTTGTTTGGTGGCAAGAAGATTCCCGAGCTCATGCATGGCGTTGGCAAAGGTGTCAAGAGCTTCAAGGATGGCATGAACGGGATTGAAGACCCTGCCAAGGGCGAGAAACAAAATGAGAATAAATAATGAATTTAGCAAGTGGAGAATGGTAGTTCGTCAGGCTGCCATTCTCGCTTAATTCCTAATTCTTAATTCTCTTGGATTTCTGGGGGCATCTCGACGAACTGAGGTCGTACATCATCAAGGCTTTGGTGGCTGTGGCAATATGTGCCGTAGCCGCCTTTTGTTGCAAAGACTGGCTTTTTGCCATTATCATGGGACCGAGCAAGCCGACCTTTGTCACCTATCGACTGTTTGCCCAGCTCACCGGCATCACCGACGATTTTCATGTGGCCCTGTTCAATCCTGAGCTAGCCCAGCAATTCCTTGTCCACATGCGAGTTGCGTTGTGGATGGGCTTACTCGTCGTCTCTCCCTATATCCTATATCTGCTCTTCCATTTCGTGGCTCCTGGACTCTATGCTCACGAACGCAAATATGCCCTCCGAGCCGTTGGTGGTGGTTATGTGATGTTCCTAATGGGTGTGGTGCTTAACTATCTGATAATCTTCCCCCTCACATTCCGTTTTCTGGGCACATACCAAGTCAGTGCAGAAGTGCCCAACCAGATTGCGTTGACTAGTTATGTGAGCATGATGCTCACCCTGTGCTTGATGATGGGCTTGGTTTTTGAGCTGCCTATCCTTTGTTGGCTCTTGGCCAAGTTGGGGGTGTTGAAAGCCAATATGATGACCCAATATCGTCGCCATGCTATCGTTGTTATCGTCATTGTTGCCGCTGTCATCACACCTACGGGCGACCCGCTCACGCTCAGCGTGGTGGCCTTACCCATATATGCCTTATATGAACTTAGCGTGCGCATCGTTAAGCGCACCGAAAAATAATTATTATGAAGAAGATTCTCGTCATTGTTGTCATAATGTCATGCTTTTGGACCTCTATGTATGCGCAAGAGGCTGCGTCGTCCTTGGCAAAGCGCATTCTTGGAGATAAGGCGCAACAGTTTGAGTTTGTGCAGCAAGACTATGCCGATGATTTTTTCATCATCAGTCAGCACGACAAAAAGATTCGCATTACGGGTAATAACGACAACTCCATGGCCATGGGTTTGAACTATTATCTCAAAGAGTATGCCCATGTTCATGTTTCTTGGTATAGAAGTCAGCCTATTGAGTTGCCCAAGAAACTGCCAATGGTGAAAGACGAAGTCAGGCACGTATGCACCATGCCAACGCGTTTCTTTCTCAACTACTGCACATACGGCTACACTATGGTTTGGTGGAAATGGCCGGAGTGGGAACATTTTATTGACTGGATGGCTCTCAACGGAATCAATATGCCCCTCTCGCTCACCGGCCAAGAGGCTGTGTGGCAAGAAGTTTGGCGCGAAATGGGTATGACCGATGATGAGATACGCAGTTATTTCTCTGGCCCTGCGCACCTGCCTTGGCATCGCATGGCCAACCTCGATGGCTTTGGCGGTCCGCTGCCGCAGTCGTGGATTGATGGACAGAAAGAGTTGCAGAAAAAGATTGTGGCTCGCGAGCGCGAACTCAATATGACGCCTGTCCTTCCCGCCTTTGCAGGCCATGTACCTCAGCGCATTACGCAGCTATATCCCGATGCCGACATCAAGCAGCTGAGTGCATGGTGCGGTTTTGAGCCTACCTATTTTATGAATTCTACCGACAGCCTCTTTGCAGTTATCCAACAGAAATATCTTCAAAAGCAGACCGCCCTCTACGGCACCAATCATATCTATGGTCTCGACCCCTTCAACGAGATGGATCCGCCCAGCTGGGAGCCCGACTACCTGGCCGCGGTTTCTAAAAATATCTATGAGTCGCTCCGACAGGTTGATGCTGAGGCTAAGTGGCTGCAGATGAGCTGGGTGTTCTACTATAAGCGTGGGCAGTGGACTCCCGAGCGACTCAAAGCCTATCTTACCGCCGTGCCGCAGGACAAAATGATTCTCTTGGATTATTTCTGCGAGAAGACCGAGGTGTGGCGACTCTCCGAAGCCTTCTATGGCCAGCCTTTCATCTGGTGCTATTTGGGCAACTTTGGTGGCAACACCATGCTTGTGGGCGACATCCCCGCCATCGGTAACAAGTACGACAATGCCGTGAACGACCAGCCGGGCAACATGATGGGTGTGGGGTCAACGCTG
Organism: Bacteroidales bacterium; assembly: GCA_024400545.1. GTDB lineage: Bacteria > Bacteroidota > Bacteroidia > Bacteroidales > P3 > Colimorpha. The sequence goes on from JAKSMO010000041.1 coordinate 21,598, forward strand.
GAAGGCTTCGACAATAGTCCACAAATCTTTGAGTATCTGTTCGAACATGCTTGGTCAGGCAAAGACTCGGCCCAGCATACTCGCCAATTCGCTCAAAAATGGGCCGATATTCGTTATGGTAAACCCAACAAATATGCTCGTGAGGCATGGCAATTGTTGGTCGATTCGGTTTATAAAGACTGGTCTTTTTATGGTCTTGGCACACAGATGGTTGCAAGGCCGTCTATGCAAGGCCATGGCACCTATTATACCAAGCCATATTATTCCTACGACAATGCTACCCTCCTCCGTGCCATTCGTCTGATGATGAAACAATCGTCAAAATCTGCTGCCTATCAGTATGATGTGGCCAACTTGCTATCACAATGGATGGGAAATCATTTTATGGAAGTCCGTGACGCTTTCACCACTGCCTACCATGCAGAAGATATTGTAGCAATGAAAAATTACAGAAATGCTGCCTTAGATTTGATAAAGGAGACAAACAATCTCCTCTCAGAAATACCATCGTGTCATTTGTTTGAATGGATAAAAATGGCTAATGCCTGGGGCAAAACTCAGGAGGAAAAAGATTATTATCAAACGCAAGCACGCACATTGCTAACTATTTGGGGTGGACCTATACTCAACGACTATGCCAATCGCTTGTGGGGATTATTGTTAGACGATTATTACAAAAATCGTTGGCAATTCTTTTTTGACCAAGTGATTCTTTCGGTTGAAGATAGTTGCGATTTTGATGAAATACGCTTTTCTGATCAATTGGTTGAGCAAGAATCTATTTGGGCTACACGTAGTTGGGTGGTAGGTTATGTTCATGGACATACTTCTGTTAACAAAATAGCAAAGAACATCATGCGCCGGATTGACAAAGGTGAGTATGACGTGCCCAACCGTGCCGAACAAGTTCTGTCGGCATACATACAACGTTATCCCGAAGCCCATCTTCAAGATGTCTATAAGTCCTGTTTCCAAGACGTTTATGGTCCAGGTCATATTATCAAAGATTCTGCTTCCTGTGCCAACTATATTGACAGTGAGCTGGCACAAATGGGTGAAGGCGAGAGCCTTTTCCCTGACTATGAATATACTGGCGTCGAAGGCAACTTCGTGCGTGTCAATCTCCGACTAATTCAGCAAGGAAAAATATCAGTAGAACTAATGGTTCGTCTGTTGATGCAGAGCGCTAAACTGCCAAAAAAGCTGCCTTTGTTCGATTGGCGTGGCCAATGGGAAAGACTGGTGGTGCTGATGCGCCATTTTGATACTATGCCGGGCAACTTTGAAGAAGATGCCAAATTGATTGCAGAAATCATGGATCAGGGCGAATATGCTGTTCACCACAGCCCTGCATTTAATGACGCCTATAATCCGCATTACCGCATCATCCGTCGCGACCTTTTTGAGAAAGAAATACTTCCATTGTTAAATAGATAAAATATATTATTATGAAAAAACTTTTTGTACTACTAATGCTCTTACCTCTGCTGGCTTTTGCTGGCCAGCGCAAGAAAACCACTTCACAAGAACCTCCCAAAACTCCTCGCAATGTCATCTTTGTTGTCGGTGACGGCATGGGTGTGGCTCAGGTCTACAGTTCTATCGTCTCTCAGAAAGGCGACAACAGCGTCTTTCTCCGATTTCCTGTCACCGGTTTTTCCCGTACTTATAGCAACAATCGCTACACCACCGACTCCGGTGCTGGTGGCTCTGCGCTCATGACCGGTCACAAAGTTGACAATTACCACATTGCTATTGGTCCCGACAACACTTGGTATGCATCCTTTCTCACCATGGCCAAGCATCTTTTCGGCAAGGCTGCTGGCTTTGTAGTAACGTCCAGCGTGTTGGATGCCACGCCCGCATCTACTTATGCCCATGTCTCTGAGCGACACATGACCGACTCTGTCAGCCTGCAGATGTCGCAGTGTGGTTTTGACGTGATGATTGGTGGCAACAAGAATCCCTTCCTCACCGCCAATCGCAAAGACGGCCTTTCGCCTCTCGACACACTTATGTCTCGTGGTTATTCCATGGCCTATAGTCCCTTGGAACTTATGAATATCCACTCTCGCCGCATTTGCGGTCTTCTCAGTCCTAACGACCCTCCCACAGCTCCTAGCCGTGGCCGTTGGCTCACTATGGGTGCGCTCAAGGCCATCGAAACCTTGAACCAGTCCGACAATGGTTTCGTCCTGATGATTGAGGGGTCCCAGATCGACTGGGCCGGCCACAACAACGATAGTGCTTACCTCGTTGCCGAAATGGCAGACTTTGAGGAAATGCTCACTGCCGTTCTCGACTTTGCCGAGCTTGATGGCAACACTCTCGTCGTCGTCACTGCTGATCACGAGACTAGCGGACTTTCTTTGTTAGATGGTGATATCCAGCAGGGTGTCAACCGCTTCACCTTTGCCACCGGCAATCATTCCGGCTGTATGGTGCCTGTCTTTGCCTATGGCCCCGGAGCTATCAATTTCGCTGGCATCCAGCAAAATACCGCTTTCTTCGAGAAGATTATGACCCTCCTCAATGGTGGCAACCGCTTCCCTGGCGGTCTCCCTTATTGCGTGTATAACTTTGGCCGTTAATAGCTTAGTAGTTTAGTGGCTTAAATGCTTAGCCGTTGCCGCAACAACTAAGCTACTAAGCTGCTAAACGACTAAGCCACTACCCCCATAAACCGATATACCCATAAACCCGATATACCCATAAACCCAAAATGATCAAATTCTGTGTCAAATTAGTGCAGCGCTGGCTGCCCGAACCGTTTATTTTTGCTATCATCCTTACCCTTGTGGCAGCATGCTTGGCCATGCCCATCTGTCATCAAACACCTATCGAGGTGGTCGAGAACTGGGGTGGGGGAGTGTGGAACCTCCTTGCCTTTGCCATGCAGATGGCTTTGGTTCTTGTCTGTGGCTCCACCCTGGCTGCCGCTCCGGCCATCAAACGTGTAATCAGTTCCTTAGCGGGCATTCCCAAGACTCCTGCCGCCGCTATAGCTTTGGTCACGGGTGTATCGGCCATCGCCTGCTGGCTCAACTGGGGCTTCGGCCTCATCGTCGGCGTTATTTTTGCCAAAGAGATTGCCAAGCGGCTGTCCGGTGTCGACTATCGCTTGTTGATAGCCTCGGCCTATAGTGGATTCGTGGTGTGGCATGCCGGTCTTTCTGGATCCATTCCCCTTACCATGGCCACCCCCGGCGAAGCCCTTGCAAAGGCCACCAACGGAATCCTCACCGAGCCTGTGCCTGTGTCGCAGACCATCCTTGACTATCACAATCTTATCATTGTCGCCGTTGTCATCGTGGCCATCGTCATCACTAACTCGTTGATGCACCCCAAGAACGACATCATCTGCGTCGACCCCGCCCTGCTTGAAGAAGAATCAACAGCCAATAGCCAACAGCCAATAGCCAACAGCCTGCAGCCAACCCCTGCCCAGCGCATGGAGAACTCCCGTATTCTCAGCTGGATTGTGGCGCTGTTGGGCTTTGCCTATCTGATTATCCATCTGGGTTTCCGTGGCGGCTCTTTCGACCTCGGCAGCGTCATCATGCTGTTCCTATTCCTGGGTGTGGTGTTGCATGGAACCCCCTTGGCATACGTGCGTGCTTTCGGCAAGGCAGCCACAGGAGCGTCGGGCATCATCCTGCAGTTCCCCTTCTATGCCGGCATCATGGGTATCATCACCGGAGTAGGTGCTAGCGGCATCTGCTTCGGCACCGTTATCAGCAATGCGTGTATCTCCATCTCCACGCCTACCACCTATCCCTTGCTCACCTTCCTCTGTGCCGCACTGCTCAACATGTTTGTGCCCTCGGGTGGCGGTCACTGGGCTATCCAGGCACCCATCATGTTTGCCGCAGGTGCCAACCTGGGTGTCGATCCCGGCCTCACCGGCACTGCCATAGCCTGGGGCGATGCGTGGACCAACCTCATCCAGCCCTTCTGGGCCATTCCTGCCTTGGCCATTGCCAAGCTCGATGCCAAAGACATCATGGGATTCTGCTTAATCGACCTCCTCATCACCGGCATCATCATCTGCTCCGGCCTCGTCATCTGGGCGCTGTAGTGAGTTGACGTTTATTTTCTACGACCGAAGGAAGTTTTAGCTGCAAAGCATCTTCTTTTTAACCCTGTAGTCACCATCAACTAGGCTACTGCTCAACCGATGAAATATCGTTGCATCTTCATTGCAAGTTCATTCCA
>JAKSMO010000042.1 GCA_024400545.1 Bacteroidales bacterium
CACCACCAGCATCACCTTGTGGAATCTAAGGGAGGCCATAGCCTCGCCCCAATGGACGATACCCGATACGATTGTTTGTGACATTTTTTGGAGTTGATGAAGTTGGGAAGTTTTGTAGTTGATGGAGTTAATGAAGTTTTGAAGTTTATGAGTTTAGGAGTGTAGGGGTTTATGGGGGGGTGATGGAGTTTTGAAGTTGGGAGGAACTCTTAATTCTTAACTCTTAACTCTTAATTCTTAATTATTAATAAATCTCATCAGTGCTTCTTTGTTCTCGATGGGGGTGGTGGTGGGGCGGCCGAGGTCTTTGCGGTTGCCTTTTTTCACCCTCACTTCCACAAGCACAGGACCTTGCGCCTGCTTGGCCTTTTGCAGGGTGTCCACCAAAGTGGAATGCGTATCTACACACCATGCCTGACGGTAGCCCACAGCCTTGGCAATGGCGGGAATGTCAATTTGATGACCCACCGTGGGCTGTCCGCCCACACTGTCGTGAGCACCGTTGTTGAAAACAATATGAATATAGTTGGCCGGCTGCTTGCTGCCCACGATGGCCATGCCGCCCATGTGCATGATGGTGGCGCCGTCGCCGTCGAAGCAATATACCTTTCGGTTGGGTTTCTCCATGGCGATGCCCAACGCTATCTGCGAGGCATGACCCATAGAGCCTACGGTGAGGAAATCGCGCTCATGTCCCTGACCCTTGGCCTCGCGGTATTCGAAGAGCTCGCGGCTTATCATGCCCGTGGTGCTCACCACCACGGCATCGGCCTCCATGTCCGAAGCCACGGTCTGGATGGCTTCTTCGCGACTCATCTCATAGCTGTTGGCCACCACATTTTGGAGCGTATAGGCGTCAAAGGTGTCCTTTTCCACCACTAGGGCGAACACCTCGCCTGTCTCTTTAATGGAGCGCACGGCTTTGGCTATCTGCTTGGCGGCCTTGTCCTCCTCCTTGCTCAGCACCTCATAGTTGATGCCCATCACATTCAGCAGTCCGGTGGTCACCTTGCCCTGCTTCACATGCTGGGGTTCGTCGTGCACGCCGGGGCGGCCGCGCCAGCCTATCAGCAGCAGCATGGGAATGTGGTACACCTCCTTGTCGGTGAGCGATGCCAGGGGATTGATGATATTGCCCTCGCCGGAGTTCTGCATATACACGCAGCCCACCTTGCCGGTAGCCAGATGGTAGCCTGCGGCCAGACCTACGGCGCCGCCTTCGTTGGCGGCAATGATATTATGCTGTGCGTCGAAATGATCGGTGATATAGGCGCACACATTCTTTAGCAAAGAGTCGGGCACACCGGCAAAAAAGCTGATGTCGTGACGCGAAAGGGTTTCGATGAAAAAGGCTGGTGACAACATGGGGTGTTTGGGAGTTTTGAAGTTGATGGAGTTTTGAGGTTTTGGAGTTGGGGAGTTATGAGTTTAGGAGTTTTGAGGATTATTATTTTTTGGTGCCGGGGATCAGTTCTAGGATTTCTTTGATGGGCATACAGTATTCGTCGGCGGCTTCGAGGCTGCGGCCATGGGCGAGGATAGACTGTGCGCAGTTTACCATGGCGGGATAGGCGCTGCGCAGCATGTGGTTGGCATAGATCACCACGTTCACACCCCACGAGGCCAGCTCGTCTTCGGTGATTTGATTATAGGTGGTGGGCACGGCCACAATGGGGGTGGAAGGATTTTGGGCGCGGAAACGCTCGCAAAATTCCTTGATATCCTGTCCGTCCTTGTTCTTGCTGTGAATCATCACTGCGTCGGCTCCGGCCTCCACATAGGCAAAGGCGCGCTGCAGGGCATCATCTACCGACTTGCCGGCTATGAGCGACTCAATGCGGGAAATGACCATAAAGTCCTCGGTGATCTGCGCATTCTTGCCGGCACGAATCTTGGCGCAGAAACCCTCTATCGTATCCTGCGTTTGCACGGCATCGGTGCCGAAGAGCGAGTTCTGCTTCAGCCCCACCTTGTCCTCGATAATCACTGCCGAGATACCCAGGCGCTCCAGGGTGCGGACCGTGAAAACAAAATGCTCAATCTTGCCGCCAGTGTCGCCATCAAAGATAATGGGCTTGGTGGTGACCTCAAGGGCATCGTTCAAATCGTGCAGACGGGTGGTGATATCCACAGCCTCGATGTCGGGCTTACCCTTGCTCGTGGAGTCGGTGAGCGAGCTGGCCCACATGCCGTCAAACTCGTGCTTTACGCCGTTCACATTCACAAAGGTGTTCTCGATAATCAAGCCCGTAAGGCCGTTGTGCGACTCCAGGATGCGCACAATCTTCTTGGCACCTATCAGTCGGCGCAGGCGTTTCAATCGTATTTCGGGGGTGGTGCCAATCTCCTTGAGGCGCTGGTTCATGGCGGTGGAAGAAATGCCCTTGGTGTAGGGAATATCAATCACCTTGCCGCCCCATTCGGCCATGCACTCGATGATGCGCTGGCGTGTTTTTTGCTGCACACCCTCCTTCCAATCGTCGCCATGCACCACAAAGTCGGGTTTCAGTTCGCGAAGGTTGGGCACATAGTCCAGCGTGGTTTGCGGCACCACACGTTCCACACCTTTCAGACTGGAAACAATCTCGGCACGCTGCTCATAGTTCAGATAAGGCAGACGCTTGTAGCTGGCAATAGCGGCATCGGTGAGCACGCCCACCGTTACGGCGCCCAACTTGCACGCTTCTCTGATGATGTTCAGATGCCCGGGATGAATCATATCGGCACTCATGCCTACATAAACAGTCTTTTTCTCCATCTGCAAAATATATATTTATACGATTTTCAATTAATTAAAGTAGATAGGTACAAACTAACAAATTGCAAATATACGATTTTTTTTTCAAACGGCCACTATTCCGCCACCAGTTTCTGCCGGGCTGAGTAACGGCAAGCTTGCAACTCAACCGAATAGCCCTTCGGCCACAAGCCATCCGGCCGCAGCACATTGTATTGGATTTTAACCCCTTTCATCGCATTGGAGTTGGGCCGAGGCACCAATGTGGAATCAGATAAAAAGCCTTTGGTTTGCTAAGCAAAAGGGACATTGAAGGTATTAGCAATACGATGAGAAAAGGCAACATGTGGGATGGATATGGGATTTGATGTGGTGCCTTGGCGGTACTTTTTCAGTTCCACCTCACTCCCGTTGTAGCTCCGAAGAAGCTCCGAAGAAGCTCCGTCGGGCCTGACGGAGCTTTATCGTGGCTATTGGGGAGCTACGAAGCGAGTGAACACGGCATAGAAAAAGGCGGCACCAAGGTGTCGCCTTTCTCGTTATGTGTGGTTAGCTAGGATTAGTTGTTTAGTTGAAGGGCGGTAGCCGGTGGAACGTAAACGTGAACTTGAACGTAAACCGGCTACCGCCCCACTCTACAATCTACAATCTACAATCTACAATCTTAAATAAATAGGTATTCCTTCACAACCTGCTTCAGTTCGGGGAAGAGGTTGGCGTTGGAGGCAACAATTTCGCGGCCGAAAAGCCAGTCTTGTCCGCCAGAGAAATCGCACACACAGCCTCCGGCCATCTGCACAATAAAAGCACCGGCGGCCACATCGTAGGGTTTGAGGTCGTACTCGTAAAATCCGTCCACACGACCACAGGCCACATAGGCTAGGTCGGCGGCGGCAGAGCCCAGTCGGCGCACGCCGTGGGTGTTGCGCATGGTCCACTCAAGGAGTTCCATATACTGGCTCATACGGCTGAAGTTGGTGTAGGGGAATCCGGTGGCAATGAGGGCGTCGTTCATGGAGGCAGGCTGTGATACGTGGATGGGCTTGCCGTTGCAGTAAGCGCCGCTGCCGCCCTCGTAGGCATAGAAACACTCCTGGGCCCAAATCTCATAGATCACGCCCATGACCATCTTGCCGGCCCCATTGCCCTGATTGTGATACAGGCCGATACTAACACAAGTGACGGGGAGGCCGTGGATATAGTTGGTAGTGCCATCGAGGGGATCGACAATCCAGATGTAGGGTTCTGCACCTGTTTGGCCAGCGGTGCCTTCCTCGGCAATAAATCCGCTTTGGGGAAGGAGGGTTTTGAGTTGCGACACGATGCGACGTTCCGACTCTTTGTCGAAGGCCGTTACATAATCGTGGATGCCTTTGGACTGGGAGGCCACCTGGCCTACCTGCTGGCGTTCGTGGAGGAGATATTGGCCGGTGGATTGGGCCAGCTGGCACACTTGGGTGCAGAGTTGCTGATAGTCGATCATAACAAGTCTTGTTTGAAGGTAATCTTTTTATTCTGTTCGTCGCCCAGCACCACGGCAACGGGCACTTCGGGCATATAGCGCAGCACCACGCCGCAATCGTCGGTGGCCTGCATGGCGGGATCGGCCAAGGCGCGGCGATAGGCCTCGGCAATGAGATCGAGGCGGAAAGCCTGGGGTGTTTGGGCACGATACATAACGGCCCTGTCGGGGATGGCGGCAATGGTGGAGCTGGTGGGATGGAGCTGCCAAACGGTATCGGTGGAGGGCACGCCTACGCCCACAGCCTGATGGGTGGCGAGGGCTTGAAGCACCCGGCCTATGACTGCCTGCGACACAAAGGGGCGGGCAGCATCGTGCAATATGATGTTGGAACCTGCGGGAGCGTGGTCATAGGCCTGGATGGCATGGAGGCTGGACATGTAGCGCTCTTTGCCGCCACATATCACGCGCTGCACTTTGGACCACTGGTTGCGGGCCACGATGGCATTCATATAGTCGAGCCACTCGGGGTGGACCACCACAACAATAGCATCGATGCCTTCGGCTTGGTCGAAGGCATCGATACTAAGTTCTATCACTGTGCGGTTGTTGATAGTGAGGAATTGCTTGGGCATGTCGGCTCCCATGCGAGAGCCTGTGCCGCCAGCCAGAATAGCAGCTATATTCATAGGATTATATTCTTAAAAAACTTCGCTCACCAAACGGACCGAATAGCCCATGGCCTTGGAGGCCGAGCGGGCCTGAGGCACATAGGGATCGACGAGGATATAAAGGGCCTCGTTGGTTTTCTTGGTGTTGGGGCTGGAAGTCCAGTAGTGGCACGACGATGCGCCACCCACAATCTCGGTGCCCAAGCGTTTGGCCTCGCAGGGGAGGAACACAGCGCCGGCTGCTTCGAGCAGTGCCCATTTCTCGGAGGTGTACCAGTTGGCCTGGTCCTCTTTGGGGCCGGGTTTCACCCACACGCCTTTGGGGCATTTCCAATTGTCGGGCAGCAGGATGAGACCGTATTTCTTATCAATATAGGCAATGGCATAGAGGCGGCGGGCATTGGGGCGTTTGGCCAGCAGATACGACCACTCGCTCATGCTCAGGGTGCGCCACATCTTACCGCCGTTGGTGGGCAGACCGCAAAGGGCACCCCAGTCGGTGAAGGTGTAGTCGGCCGCATTCTCGGAATAGTTGGTGGGATTCATGGCAGTGCCCCAGCCAAAGAGGTCGATCCAACCCTTGTAACGGTCGGTGGCACAACGGGGAGTCCACTCGAGAGTCTGGGTTTGGGAATCGGCAAAACGGCACAGATGGGTGGAGGGCTGGTATTGCAGATTGCCTGGCGAGAAACGCACCTGGGTGGTAGCGCTTACCGAGAAAAGCCCTTGGCAGCGCTGGGTGCTATCGGCTGCCGACTGCGCATGGACTGCCAGCGCGGCAACAGCTAAAAGTACGGCCAGTATTTTCTTCATGGTTAATTGGGGTATAAGAGTATATGAGTATAAGGGTATAATTGGGCGGAAGCCGTTTACGTTCACGTTTACGTTAAACGGCTGCGCCGTTTGGGGTTATTTTTTGCAGAAAGCGGCGAAGAGACCGGCGGCCAGCACAACTACGAGTGCCTGCATGAGCCAAGGAGTGGTGACGAGGGCACCGCCAATGAGGACGGCCTTGAGTGCATAATAGACTGCCTTGCCGCACAAGATGGCAACAACCATGCAGCCCATACGGCCAAAATAGCCACTCACTTTGCCAAGAGTAAGACTGCTAACAGCCACGATGGTGAGCATTTCGGGCACCATGCAGAGGGCTTTCATAGGAGTGGGCATACCCACGGTGATCATCGATACCACGGGAAGGAGCACAGCCAACAGGAAAGCATTGCGACGGTCGGACACCAACAACATACTGGCCAAGAGAACCAGCAACATAGGGTTGAGCTGATACAACGGGAGTGCGAAAGCATGCGATAAGGTGGGAACAAGACATGCCACTGCGAGCAACACAATATCAACGGTTGCGGCACGCATGAAATTTTGGGTTTTTGTAACGGTATTATTCATAATAATTTTTTGTTTTTTCCAAATTGCAAAATTACAAAAATAATTCGATATATTAAAAATTTGAATATTTTTTTATATCTTTGCATCAAGAAAAAGCACGCGCTATTATGAACAAACCTTTAAAAATCACTCTGATAGTATTGGGCAGTATAATTGGTTTTGTACTGTTATTATTCGTGGCCATAACGCTGCTGGGCGGCAGCATTGCCAAAAACTATGTGAACAACCACGCACAAGATTTGATTGGCAGGCAGGCCAACATCGAGCATGTGGGCATCAACCTGTTTACTGGCCATGTGGCGGTGAACGGCCTTTCGGTGATGGAGGACGACGGCACAACCAAGTTTGCCGGATTTGACACATTGGACATCGGCGTTTCGCTGCTGCGCATGCTGGGACACACGGTGTATGTGCGCCATATCACCCTTGCCGGCCTGGACGTGAATGTGGAGCAGGAGGGCAGCCGATTTAACTTCTCGTCGATCCTCGACCATTTTGCTTCGGACAGCACCGAGGTGGAAGAGGAGCAGGACACTACTCCCAGCGCATGGGTTATCTCGCTGCACAACATAAGACTGGCCAACGGATCGGCCCGCTATACCGACAAACAGAAACAGAGCCGATGGGGTTTCAACGACCTTAACCTTATTGTGCCCGACTTTGCCCTAGGCGGATCGGACAACACCGATGCCGGACTTACCCTGGCCCTGGCCGATGGCGGAAAACTGAATATTGACGCCAAATATAATGCCGAAAGCAATGATTTTGAAGCCAGTCTGGATCTGGACAACTTTGCCTTGAACCAAGTGAAGGCCTATGTGACCGACATGGCCCGCGTGGATGAAATACAGGGTAGGCTGGAACTGAAAGCCACGGCCAAGGGCAATGTGAGCCAGATTATGGACATGGAAATTGAGGCCCAGGCCGCCATTGACGATGTGGATGTGATTGACGAGGCCAAAAATTCAGTGCTAGCACTGCAGCACCTGGCAGTGGATGTGAACAAGGTGGTGCTGAGCCAGAACCTCTTTGATATCAACAGTGTGACGCTCAGCGGACTCAGTGCGAAATATGAGACTTTTGCCGACAGTACCAACACCCTTTCTCGCTTTATGAAACCCAGCAACGAGAGCGCCGTTGCCGAGCCCACTCCCGCCGACACCACGCAGCAGACAGCCGAGGCCTCGAAACCCATGCAGCTGCGGGTGGGCCATGTGGATTTGTCGAACATCAACGTGACCTATGCCGACTATACGATGCCCGATAAATTTGTGTTCCCCCTCACCAATATCCGCATCCAGGCCGACGAGCTGACCACCACTGGCAACAACAACGCCCGAGTGTTTGCCAGTCTGCCCAGTGGCGGAGCCGCCATCATCGACTGGTCGGGCAACCTGTCGGAATGGAAGAGCAACCAATCGTTGAGACTGAATATCAAAAACTTGCACCTCAGCGACCTGAGTCCGTATATGGTGGCCTATTTCGGTATGCCCTTTGCCGAAGGTATTTTCTCGTTTACGAGCTACAACACTATACGCAACTCGCAGCTCAACGGACAGAACCGTGTGGATATTTACAAACCCACCATGGGCGAAAAGCGCAAGGATGTGAAAGCCAAGCTGCACCTGCCCGTGAAGGCCGCCCTCTATATCCTTAAGGACAAGGACGAGAAAGTGATACTGGACGTGCCTATTGCCGGCAATATTGACAACCCCGAGTTCAACTACATGAAACTGGTGTGGAAGACCCTGGGCAACCTGGTGGTGAAAGTGGCCACTTCGCCGTTCCGCTCGCTGGGCAATATGTTTGGCGGCAAATCCGACGAGCTCTTTATCAATATCGACCCCAACGAAGACGATTTCACCTCGGAGCAATTCTATCAGATTGACAAAGTGGCCGACCTGACGAAATCTGACGAGAACTACCACCTCAACCTTGAATTGCAAAGTCGCCCGACCGACGATGCCAAGATACAACAGAACCACGAGAGCCGCAACAAGGTGCTGCAGCACCACCTAACCAACTTGGGCATAGCTCCTTCGCAGTTCAGCATCACCGCTGCCACCCCCTCCGACAGCATTGCCCACGAGGGATATATGGTAACGCTGAGCATAAAAGATGAAGAATAAACATTAACCACCATTCGCCAAAATAATGAAAAAAAGTATGTTTCTATTACTGGCCATTCTTGCTAGTGCCTTGGTGCACGGTCAGGATGTAGCTGATTTCGCCTCCAGCATAAAAGGAGGCAAGGCCGTTGAACTGCAAGCCGTGAAGATGCACGGACTGCGCAACATTGCAATATACAATATTGATTGCGGAGGTTTTGTTGTGACCAGCAACGACCCTCGCACGCGCACCATTCTGGGCTATTCCACCCAGGGCCACGTGATAGCCGACAGTCTGCCCGACGGCCTGCGCTATTGGCTGGACAAATATGAGCAGCAATTCGAACAGCTGGGCAACACCCCATTGTCCGAACTGAAGCCTGCCGACGAGGCCAAGTCCACTGCCGTATTTCCCGACTCGGTGGCGCCCCTTATCACCACCCAATGGAGCCAGCAAGGCGACGGCTACAACAGCATGGTGCCATACGACACAAATCTCTATTTCCTGGGCGGACATCCCACCGTGGGCTGTGGAGCTTTGGCCGCTGCTCAAATCATGCGCTACTGGCAGTTCCCCCAGCAAGGCCACGGCCAGCACAGCTACACCTATTCCAACACCGAATACCCATGCTTCAACTACGGAACAGTATCGGCCGACTTTGAGCACACCACCTATCATTACGACCTTATGCCCAACCAGCTGAGTGTGAGCAGCACCCCTGCCGAGGTGGAAGCCGTGGCCACCCTTATGGCCCACTGCGGCGTGGCCTGCAACATGATATATAACTCCGACTGCATGGGCAGTTCGGGATCCACCATCACGTCCAACCGTAGCGGACTGCAACGCTTTTTCCACTACAACAGCGACAGCCATGTGGAACACATGCCCAACCATAGCTACTCCGATTGGGTGGAAGCCCTCAAGACCGACCTCTCGGCCCAGATGCCCGTATATTACTGCGGACAATCAAACCGCGACGATAACCTAGGCACAGTAAGCACCGCCCATGCCTTTGTGTGCGACGGCTACGGTGCCAACAATATGTTTCATTTCAACTGGGGCTGGGGAGGCTACTGCGACGGATACTATGCCCTCACCATACTCCGCCCCACCTATCAGTACAACTTCTCATCCTACGAATACTGCATGTTCAACCTCCACCCCGCCCACGGCCCCCAACCCGTGCTGGCCATGGCCGACGACCTGCGGATTACTCAGCCATCCTATACCGTTGGCGACCCCATTTCCGGACAGTACGCTATCACCAATGTGGGCGACACGCTGCTCGACATCTATGTGGGAGTGAACATATATGGTGCCCACGACAGCGAATACTACGGCTGTGTTGACGGCCGCCACATAGTGCTTGCCCCTGGCGACACGGCCTTCTGCCCCTTTACCTACAACCTGGAGCTGAACCCCAACGAATATACGGCACTTATGCAGTACAGCACCGACAGTTTCTATGCCGGCATCCCCTACGACCAGACCCAATATTTTGACGACCTGGACCACATATATCAAGCCAACTTCAGTATTGAAAGTAAGCGTGTGCATCACTACACCAACCTAGTGCTCTTCCTTCGCTTTGCCGACGACCCCGACGAGTTCTGTCACCCCAGCCACCTCGAAAACATATTCTCAACCCAAACACCCAACGTTACCGACTATTTCGAGCAGATATCCTACGGTCAAATCCACTTCCATACCGTTTATTCCAATCAATTCCTCGGCAACGTAATCATCCCCTACACCGACATACACCCCCGAGGCTACTACCAGCCCTATTCGCCCAGCAACCCCGAGGGCTACACTGTGCCCAACCCCTTGATAAGCATATCGCAGCGCGAGGCCGAACTCATCGACCGCCTGTGCCGCCACATCGACTCGCTCCACCTGGTGCCTGCCGAAGTGAACCTTGACGGCAATGGCGACGGCGATATCGACAACATATCCATCATCGTGCAGGGCAACACCGGCGAATGGGCCGAACTGCTGTGGCCCCACATGGAGTATTTCCCCCACGACTCGGTGGGTCACACCCTCACCATCAACGGCAAGCGCGTCAACGCCTTCAATTTCGAATTCGAAGGTTCCGTGCCCTATTTTACCACGCGCACCTTCTGCCACGAAATGGGACACTCCATTGGTCTGCCCGACCTGTATCACTACCTCAACTTCACCGATGTGAGCCCTGTGTATTACGACAACATGGCATCCTATTTCTGCCACCCATCGGTCATCTATAAGCACAAAGTGCTCAACCTCACCGAGAAGCCCATCCAAATCACCCAAGACGGCACCTACACAATCAATGCCAACTCCTTGTCGGCCGAAAACAACCTGTACTACATCAAATCGGCTATCGACCCCAACCAGTGGTTTACCATTGAATACCGTGTGCCTTGCGGTGCCTATGAGCGTCTGCCCCGCTGCGGCCTCATCATGGGCCGATGGATGGACACCGTGCCCATCGACATACAGCGCTGCGGCAACGCCTACTACGATTTTGTCAACACCCCCAACACCTACTATGTCTTCCGCCCCAACAGCACCAACGACAACGAGCAGGGCGACTTCACCAACCCATTCTTCAGCATGGAGACTGGCGCAACCTCCTTCGGTCCCTCCACCAATCCGCACCCCTTCCTGGCCGACGGCACACCCGAGCAGTCGTTCCTTATCTACGGAATTCAGGACATGGGGGAAACCTGCACCTTCTCCGTTCGATTCCTCAGCCAGGGCATTTCTGAGGCCGAGGCCGAGACATTCACACTCTACCCCAACCCCGCCACCACATCGTTCCAACTCACCGGAGTGACTGTCGGATCGCCCATAAGCATCTACAACACCCTGGGACAATGCGTAGCCACCTTTACTTACTCCGGAGCCCCCGTCAGCCTGCCCACCCTCTCCCCTGCCCTCTACTTCGTCAAAACCGAAAAGGGAACAAAGAAACTAATGATTGAATAAACAAAATTATTTAAGAGTTTAGATTTAAGAGAGCAGATAACCGTGATAGTCGTCGTCTTTCACTAATCACAGATCACTCTTCACCGATCACCAAATCTACCAATACGCTTAGTCGTTGAACTGCTTGATCGTTGCGACAACAACTAAACAACTAAGCCTCTAATCAACAAAGCAGAATCAACAAACAATGGGAATAGCAAAATGGATACTTGGCGTGCTAGGATGGACCACTATGAGTCCCCTAGGCGCACTGCTGGGCTACTATGTGGGCAAAGCATTTGAAGGTAATAGCGGCACCTCTCGGCCACGTTTTTCGGGCCGTTACCAAAACACCGGGTCGCAGGACGACATCAACGTGGCCCTGACCGTGCTGATAGCCGCCGTGATGAAAGCCGACGGCGAAGTAAAACGGTCGGAGCTGGACTATGTGAAACAATTCCTCCTGAAAAACTACGGCGAAGAAGCCGGCAACAACCTGCTCCACCTGTTGCGCGACCTAGTAAAGCCCGAAAAGTACATCGATGTACCTGGTGTTTGCCAGCAAATCAAGCACAACACCGACTACACCACACGCTACCACATGGTAGATTTCCTGTTTGGACTGGCCAAGGCCGACGGCGACTATCACGACACCGAAAACCGAGTGCTCCACACCATAGCCTCCAATTTTGGCATCAACAGCAACGACTACGCATCCATCTACGCCCGCCATGTGGGCAACGCCTACAGCTATCGTTCCCGTAGCTATTCGGGTAGCAACCAATACGGCGGCTCCAGTTCATACCAAAGCACATCCACCTCCAAGCTCGACCCCTACGAAGTGCTGGGTATCAACCCAACAGCCTCCGACGATGAGATAAAGAAAGCCTACCGTCGCCTGGCCATGAAATACCACCCCGACAAAGTGGAAGGCATGGGCGAAGAAGTGAAGAAACAGGCCGAAGCCCAATTCCGCAAAATCAACGAAGCTTACGAAACACTGAAAGCTTTGAGAGGGATAAAGTAGATTGTTGTTGATTTGTTGAAATCAACAATTAGTAAAGATGTCAAACAAGGTTCATATCTTGCTGTTCTTGGCCTGCACAGGCATATCCTTGGCCATCTGCACCATTTGGATAGGACCCGATGACGGAATAATTGTGGGTATTTATCTATCCATGTTATTATCCATAATTTTGACTTGGGCCATCAACATCTTCACCAACAAAAGTGATTTTTACATCGACATGAACGGATTGCCACAGCCCAAACGGAAAGCATACAAAGATGACTTGATTGAAGTGTATAAGCTGGCATTGATGACGAGCGTAATCCTGGCCGATGACAAGATTGACAAACGACAGACAGATATGGTGAAGAATCTGTTTCTGACGAAATATCCGGCCGAACAACGCGAGAGGTTGGCTTTGGTGTTTGACTCATTGATAAAAATGGAAGCTCGAAAAGTCAATACCGAAATCTGCAGCAATAATCTGAAAGGGGAACTGACTTATGCGGAGCGACTGGAATTGTTTGATTTTATATTTGATGTGGCCATTGCTAACAGAAGCTACAACACAACCGAGAACAGCGTGATAAAGGATATCGCCATTGGCCTGGGCATTGGAAGAACAGACTATGTGACTATATTCCAAAAGCATGTGAGCACAAGCAAGGCAGGCAAACAGACATCAAAAAGTCAGCAGACACAAAGCCAACAACGGCAGAGCCACACATACACACCCAGGCCGAAATCAGGTGCAACGGCATATTCGGTGCTGGGTATCAGCCCCACGGCAAGCGACGAGGAAGTGAAGAAGGCTTACAGAAAGTTGGTCATGATGTACCACCCCGACAAAGTGGAAGGCATGGGCGAGGATGCGAAGAAACAGGCCGAAACCCAGTTCCGCAAAATCAACAAAGCCTACGAAACCCTGAAAGCTTTGAGAGGGATTAAGTAGATGGTTGTTGATTTGATTGTTCTGCTTAGTTGTTTAGTTGCTGAATAGATTAGTTGAAGGGCGGTAGCCGTGATAGTAAACCGGCTGCCGCCCCACTCTACATTCTACAATCTTAAAAATAATATCACACTATCGCGATGCACGGGAAAATCGAAAGCGTTGTGATAGGGCTGGTTGCGAAGTGTAAAATGCCACCATTCCGCCTCGATGGGACTGAAGCCATGACGGCACATTGTGCGACGCAACAGCTGTCGGTTGGCACGCTGCTCCGCAGTAAGGCCGGGAGCATTAAAATGAGAAATAGGGTCGAGCATATCGAACGACGACCCCATATCCACCTCCTCGCCATCGGCAATACGCACCAAAGTGAGATCTACGGTACTCCCCATTGCATGCTTCGATTTCTTTGAGATATAACCGTTAAAACGTATGTCCCGCTTGGCAATGCGAGGATAGTACCGCCAGCGCATAAGCGTGTCGGCACTCACCTTGCTCCATTCGTAGATATCGTCCACAGCACGTTGCGGCCTATAGGCATCAAAAATAAGCAGTGCCAGTCCCTGCTCGCGCAAATCAGCATTCACTTTGGACAAAGCCTCGGCCGTAGGCCTAGTGGCAACAGCCAAAGGCTGAAGATAGCCAGCCATCGGACGACCCATAAAATTGTCGTTGCCCGCATACCGAATATCGGCACGAAGGGTGGTGTCGAAATCAGTAAGCACCACCCAAGAGCCGTCAACACAGCGTACTATAGGCGATGGGCATGGGGACTCAGGAGTATCGACCATCAAAGTATCGACCTCTGCTTCTGCCGTCCCACCCCCACCGGCACACGCCACCATAAGGCCTACAACCAGACAGGACATGTAACGGAAAAAATGTTGAACAAATGCTCGCATATCGACTAAATTCCAAGTGTATAATCGGATATGCCACAAGCCCGCATCAGCTCCACATAGGCCGACATGCAATCATGCAGAATTTCGGCATAAGCCTGCCGCACCTGGTTGTAAGTGTGCTGAGCGTTGAGGAGGTCGAGCAACGAAGTCTCGCCACGACGATAGGCATAAAGCTTGCCGTCGAGCACTTGTTGCGACTGGCTGAGCAACAAAGAGCTATAGTCCTCCACTCGCAGTCGGGCCGCTTCATAGCTGTTGTAAGCCTGCATAACCTCGGTGCGCACAGCGGCCTGGACCGACTGCACATGAATTTGCGCCTGCTGGGCCTGCAAAGCACTGGAACGCACCTCGGCACGATTGAATGTAGATAAAGGCAGAGGAACACTCAATCCGACAGAATAGCCAACAAACTGAGGCGCCGGAGCTTCCTCGTTGCGCACACGGGTATTGTAGCCTACGGCCGCCGAAAGTTCGAAATCGGGCATGCGTTCGCGACGAGTAAGCACAACCTGACTTTCGGAGGCATCGCTCTCGCGCAAAGCTGCCACAACATCAGGACGGTTAGATACGGCCTGCGAGACAAGCGTCGGCAAGTCGAAAACCTGGGTGATGGCCGAAAGCTGACCTTCCACAGAAACCGTTCCACGGGCAGGTTGGCCAGCAAGATTATCCAAAACCAAGCGGGCATTGGCATAATCGGTGACAGCGGCTTGCCATTCCTGCTGAGCTAACACAGTTTCGAGCTGCGACTGCATAACATCGAGCGGCGAGATGTCGCCTTTCTCCAAACGCAAACAGTCGCCTTCGTAAAGCGTGCGCATATAATCGTAGGTCTGCTTGGTCAGCTCAGCCTTGTCACGAGCCAGTAGGGCATCAAGAAAAGCCAATGAGGCATCGGCCTTCAAATTATTCAAATAATGAAGCAATGAAGCCTCCGAAGCACCCAGCATGTGGCGGGCCACCTGGCTGCGGGCAGACACCTTGCCCAAAGAGATAGGCTTGCTGATTTCCACACTGCAAGCCTGACCCATAGCAATGGCCCAGTCGCTATTGTTATCGTAGCCCACTGATACTGACGGGTCCTGCTTGATCTTTGCTGCTGACACATCGGCTTGCGCCACATCCACATTGAGCCGTTCGGCAGCCAGATCAAGGTTGCCTCGAAGCACAGCCTCCTGATAGTCGACAAAAGTATAACTCTGCCCCGCAGCAGTCAGTCCCAAGGCAAGAGCCAAAATAAAAAAAACTGTCTTATTCATTAGATTATAATCTTCATTAATTAATCGATATTATCGGTAGTAGTATCGGGCGACGAATAGATGGCCGGACGATGATTTTTCTGTTCAAACCGATGTTCCACAAGATAATACAAAGTGGGCAAGATGAACAATGTGACAATGGTGGCAAAGAGCAGACCATAAACGATGACCGTAGCCAAGGGGCGCTGCACATCGCTACCAATACCCGTGGACACAGATGCAGGGAAAAGACCAATCACAGCCACTGTGGCAGTGAGCAAGATGGGACGCATACGATGGGATGCACCATCCACCACAGCCTTGCGCAAAGTGATGCCTTCGGATCGGAGATTGTTGATATGGGAAATCATAATTACGCCATTTTGGATGGCCACACCAATCAGCGCAATAAAGCCCACCGCCGAAGAAACATTGAAAGTCATTCCACGTAAACACAAAGCCAACATACCGCCAAAAATTGCCAGCGGGATAACACTCAACAGCAACAAAGCCTGACGCACTTTGCCAAATGCCAAGATAAGTAACACAAACATAATGGCCAGTACAATGGGGAGAATGAGTGCCAGACGCGAAAAGGCTCGATTGCGATTTTCAAACTGGCCGGCCCACTGCAGCATAACATCATCGGGCGAATAGTCAATTTTTTGCGCAATAAGCTTATCGGCTTCGGCCACAAATGTGCTGAGATCGGCGCCGCGCAGATTCACTCGCACCAGCGTATAGCGACGATTCATCTCGCGCATGATTGTGCTCGCCCCCAAATCGGTACGAATTTTAGCCACTTCAGAAAGAGGAATCTTGACACCATCGGCTGTTGTTAGCATCAAACGGCCCAGTTTCTCGGGCGTGTCGCGATAATTTTCGGCATAGCGGCAAGTAACATCATAAACTTTGCTACCCACATAAATCTCAGAAATAGCCTTGCCACCTATTGCCACCTCAATGAGTTCGGTAACATCGGCTACATTCAGTCCGTATTGGGCAATACGGGGGCGATTTACCAAGATTTGCATTTGGGGCGTGGGCGGTTCTTGATCCACAGCCACATCACTAGCCCCGGGAATTGTGGCGAGAATATCAGCCACCTGGTTGGCAATATGTCGGCTCTGGGTTAGATCGTTGGCGTATATCTTCAGGGCCAAGTCGCTATGAGTGCCCGCAATCTGGTCCATAACCATATCGATAATCGGCTGAGAGAAGCCTACTGAATAACCAGGCATTTGCTGAATATCGGCGGACATAGCCTCTACCAATTCGGCTTTTGTACGGCCACTCTTCCACTGATTATAAGGTTTCAGACCCACACCCACTTCGATATGAGAGAGCGAAAAGCACTCGGCACCCTCATCATCGCGACCCAACTGGGTAAGAACATAGGATGTTTCATCATATTTAGAAAGTGTTTGTCGCAGATTATCCGACATCTGCTTGGCCTTGTCGATAGAGATACCCGAAGGTAGCTGCACCTGAACCCAGATGGCGCCTTCGTCGAGAGCCGGCAAGAAATCCTTACCTACATACACACTCAGCACACCCGACCCCAAAAGGGTAGCCACCAGAGCCAACATAACGAAGCGTGGAGCAGCAACAATCTTCGCAACCACCGATGTGTATCGTTCCACCAATCGCTCCAACCATTTGTTGCGTCGGATAGGACGGGGTTTACGATAGGTGATATACGACAGTGCGGGAGTGAGCAACATGGCCACCAACAATGCACCAAAGAGGGCATAGCCCACAGTGTAGGCCATGGGAGTGAACAGTTTGCGTTCTACATGTTCAAAAGCAAAGAGGGGTAAATAGGCGGTAATGATGATGAGCGTGGAGAAGAAAATAGAACGCGCAACCTGGAAAGTACGGCGGCGCACCTGACCTTCGTATAAAGGTTTGCCTTCGCAATTCTCACGTTCCTTGAGTATTGTCTCCATCATCACAATGGCGCCATCAACCAAGATTCCAAAATCTATAGCTCCCAATGAAAGCAGATTGGCCGGCACTCCGGTGAGTTTCATCAACACAAAGGCTATCAACAGGGCCAAAGGAATGGTGAGTGCCACCACCAACGATCCGCGCCAGTCGCGCAGATAAATCATAAGCACAATCACTACCAACAACATGCCTAACAGAAGGGTATGCGATACCGTATTGAGGGTTTGATTTACCAGATGTGTGCGGTCGAGGAAAGGGTGGATACGCACCCCTGCTGGCAAGATATTATTGTTCAGCTCGTCCACAGCATCATGCACACGAGAAAGTACTTCCGATGGATTTTCGCCTCGCAGCATCTGCACAATTCCCTCCACAGCATCATCGCTCTGAATCTCATTATCAGTAAAGCCCAGCACGCCCTTACGTTCCAGCGTACCATATTTCAGCTCACCTAAGTTTTTCAGATATACGGGAACACCATTATGGGTCTTGACAACGATATCGCCCAAACCTTCCAAATCATCAATCATACCCACACCACGAACTACGTAGCTTAGGTCGCCCTCGGACAAGATACTACCGCCCGCATTTCCGTTGTTTTGCTCAACTCGCTCGGTAATATCGGCCAAAGAGACACCATATTCCGTCAGTTTGTCGGGCGACAGCTCTATCTGATATTGCGTGGTTACGCCGCCAAAATTGCTCACATCGGCCACACCTGCCAGCTGACGCAGATAAGGTATGATGGTCCATTTGTGGATATCTGTCAAACTGCGTAGGTCGTGACTGCCATCGGTACATTCCACAATATATCGGAATATTTCACCTGTAGGAGCCGTGAGAGGATTCAACTCCGGCACAGCACCATAGGGCAGCTCGATGCCCACCAGGCGCTCGTTCACACGTTGTCGTGCCCAGTAGTCATCAACTCCATCATCGAACACTAACACCACTGTTGAGAGTCCGAAGGTATTTTTGCTACGCATGGTGTTCAAACTAGGAATACCATTCACAGCACGTTCAATCGGTACGGATATCTGCTGTTCGATTTCTTCGGCAGCAAGACCGGGTACTTGAGTCACGATCTGCACTGTGGTGTCGGAAATATCGGGATAAGCGTCTATCGACAATGATCGCCAGGCAACAATGCCTGCCAAAGCCAACACACCAAAAATAGCGCCCATGAGCGCTTTATGGCTTAAAGAAAAATCTACTATCTTCTTTATCATGGCACGTTTTTATTTATTGTCAACCAAATAATACGCACCTTGGGCAATGATACGTTCGCCACTCCGCAGTCCGCTAAGCACCACATAGTGCTGGGTGTCCACACTTTCAACCATCACTTGGCGACGTTCGTATTTGTGTTCATCTGTCTGCACTAACACATAGCGAATGCCCTCGCCTTGCAGCACAGCACCTTTAGGCACTATCACGCAATTATGGCCTCGGGCTCTGAGCATCACATTGGCATACATATTGGGCATCATTTTTCCGCGAATGTTGGCGCACTCCACCAGCGTCTGCACCGTACGGGTTTCGGCATCAAGCATACCACCCAGATACACCACCTTACCAGCAATGGCGCTATCGGGGGCAGCCACCAAACACACCTCGGCATCGGTCACGCCGTCTAACAGCAGGGCGTCGTTTTCGTTAATATTGGCTTTCACCCAAACTTTGGCCAAATCGGCCACAATAATTTGGGCATCGGCATCCTCTTTCAGATATTCGCCCACCACAAGGTCGTTTTGCAGCACACGGCCAGCTATAGGCGAACGCACCACCATGGGGCGACCCACCTCAGCATGAGTGAGGTCCATCTGATATTCTTGCGCCACAGCCTTGGCATGGTTAAACTCTTCCAAGGCTTGGTTATAAGCCAGTTGAACCTCGTCCAAATCCTTATCAGACGATACTTTGTTGTCGTGCAAGTCCTTGGTTCGAGTCAGATTCTTTTTTGCCAAAGCCAGTTCTGATTGGGATTGAAGGTAATTCTTTACCACTTCGGAATAATCGGACGACGAGATTTCGAACAAAGGGGTGCCTTTCTTCACCACTTGTCCGATGGTCACCAACGAACGCACCACTCGACCACCAAACGGAGCCGCCACCTGGGCATAGCACGAGGGTATGGCGCTCACCACACCTGTGGTGGTGATACTACGAGAATAAAAGGTGTCGGAAACCACTTCTACTACCAAATGGGAGGCCACGGATGATGTTGGATCAACAACAATGGTGTCGCTGCTTATCACCACACCGTTTTCTTTTTGACTTTCTTGATTCTGCGAGTTCGAACATGCAGCAAGCAGACTTATTAAAATAATTGTGCTAAAAAATTTGTTCATTAAAATAAATATTGATATAAAGAATCGCTTAGTTGTTTATAATGAATTAGTAGTTGTAGCAAAGCCGCAATGTATAAGCTTCTAAGCCTCAAAATGATTCGAAATCAACCTATAATTGTTACCATAAAGAATTGCTTAGTTGTTGTAGCATTAGTTGTGGCTACATATAAGCAATTAATCCATTGAACGACTAATCCGACAATAGAATACAATACCTATTGGAAGACTTTTACCCGCAAGGGAGAGAATGGAACTATTGGTTGATAAGTTGTTATTTACTCGCAACCTAGATGGAAGGGCGACGAGATGACCAGTGATGGGGGAGCCTTGGTAGGCCAAAGATAATGATCCCGAGCCACCAGGCGACAACAATAATGATTTTCATACTCGGCCGAACCATAGACCATGCCAGGTGAAAACGCCATGGGATGATGCAGCAACACATCATAGTGTGTCAGCTGGTCGAGGGTGAGAAGTTCGTTAGTACTATGGGAGTGGTGCGAATGGGCATGAGGATGGGAATGCACTACCACCCTGTTGGAAAGCTGATGCTTGTGGACAAAGAAATGGCCATCAATGAAGTAGCCGACATACACTAATGTCAGTATGATAGCCGATATTTGAGCAAGCTTTCTGTTGCGCATTGCGGACCTTAATGGGGATTAGGGTATCAATAACCGAATTTGGCGGTACCGGCACCCTGCTTGGTGCTGTGCATGTCCTTTACTGCCTTGTAAAGCTCGGACTGGATTTTGGTGCGAATGTTCATGTTAGCCAGTTTGTTGGGTGTGGCATTGGGGTGGACACGGTTGGAGAGGAATATGTAGATCATTCCGCAGTCGGGATCTACCCACACCATGGTGCCTGTGAATCCCGTGTGGCCGTAGCTGACAGGCGAGGCCTCCGGACAGGCACTGCCACCATGACCAGAGATGAGGGGCTTATCAAAGCCAAGACCTCGACGGCAGCCTTGGGCAGAGTAATGGCGGGTGTTGAAGAGGGCTATGGTTTCAGCCTTGAGGTAGCGTTTGCCGTCGTACACGCCACCATCCAACAGCATCTGGAGTATGCGGGCCACATCATCGGCATTGGAGAAGAGGCCTGCATGGCCCGAGATGCCACCCATAACATAGGCGTTCTCGTCGTGCACCACTCCCTGCACGAGGAGCATACGGTAGTGGTCGTCGTACTCGGTGGGGGCGATGGTGAGGCTGTCGATACCATGATCCATGGGATTGTAGAAGGTGTGGCACAAGCCCATGGGGGAATAGAAATGGCGATTGACGAAGATATCGAGCCGCTGGCCCGACACAGTCTGAATCAAGTCGCCCATAAGGATGAATCCAAGATCACTATACACGTATTCGGTGTTGCTGAGCAGGTGGGTGTTGGTAACCTGCTGGAGGACGCTGGCGCGGGGGTCGTCGGCATCTTGGGCTTCTTTCCAGTAGGGGTAGAACGATTTGAGTCGTGCCATATGGCTGAGGGCCTGACGGATGGTAATTTTCTCTTTGTCGGTGTGCTTAAGATATGGGAGGTAACGGCTCAGGGGGTCGTCAAGTTTCACTTTCCCGGTTTCCACCAATTTCATCATGGCCAGGGTGGTGCTGAGCATCTTGGTTACCGAGGCCAGGTCGTAAACGGTATTCATATCCACAGCGGGCGAAAGGGGGTCATAGGTCTGGCGGCCAAAGGCTTTGCGATAAAGCACGCGGCCGTCTTTGATGGCCAGTACCTGGCAGCCCGGGTAGGCTTTGTTGGCAATACCGTCGTTGACGATGCTGTCGATTTTACCGTTGGTGGCCGCAGTGAGCGAACGGACGATAGCGTCGCAGCGCAGACTGTCTTCCACGGTGGGCACATGCCACTCGTTAGGACGTAGCTGAGAGCATCCGTGCAGATATTTGCTACGCAGCACACGACGGCAGCGCATCTCTACAAGCTGGCGCAGAGCGGGGTCTTCCTCGGCGGCCTGGCAGATACGGCTGATGGCTTTGGGAACGCTGGGAGGTAGCAGCAGGATGTCGGTACCTGCCAGCAGGGCAGCCAGCTCGCCATCACCGTCTTTATAATACTTGGTAACACCCTGCATATCAAGTCCGTCGGTAATCACCATTCCGTTAAATTTCATGCGTTGACGTAAGAGTTCGCTAACCAGATGGGCCGACAGCGAGGAGGGGTGGTTGGGCTCTTTCTCATAGGCATTGACCTGCAGGTGGGCGGTCATCACGCCTTCCACACCTTCGTCGATCAAACGCTGGAAGGGATATAAGTCAACGGTGTCCATATATTGGCGCGTATGGTTGATGATGGGGAGGTCGAAATGACTGTCGGTCTTGGTGTCGCCATGGCCGGGGAAATGTTTGGCCACAGCTATAACACCCTGGCTCTGCAAGCCTTTCATATACTGTATGCCCAGTTCGGCCACACGTTTAGGGTCGGCGCTAAAGGAGCGGGGACCGATGACGGGGTTGTCTGGGTTGCTGTTGACATCAACCACGGGGGCAAAGTTGACATGGATGCCCATATTGCGGCACTGGCGGCCAATCTCGGCACCCATATCGTAAAGCAGACCGTCCATCTCGCGGGGCAGCAGACCCCAGTCTGCATTCTTGGGGAAGGAGTAGCAGTCGCTAAGTCGCATTCCCAATCCCCATTCGGCATCAATGCACACAAGCAGAGGCACTTTGCTCAACGACTGGAAACGCTTGATGAGGGGCAGGGTGTGCTTGGCGGTGCCTACAAAGAAGCATACGCCACCCACTTCTGTCTCACGCAGCACCTGTTCAAATTCGCGCTGCGATTTGCCTTCAAGGTTCAGCGGCACACGTATCACCATCAGCTGGGCCACCTGCTGACGAAGGGTCATATCCTTCATTGCCGAATCCACCCACTGGGTGGCCATATTCATCTTCTGCACTTTCACAGCGTTGGCTCTCACGCTCTTGATACTACGTGTAGTTTTCTTTATTCCTGTGTGCTGGGCAAAGCCAAAACCGAAAAATGCGACTACAAAAAAGGCTAATAAAATATTCTTTTTAAACATATAAATCAATAAGTTAAATATTAATCTATTGCCTACTGACGACAATATTGCAGATTGCAAAGGTACGAAAAAGAATTTGATTTTTGCTAATTTGTTGATTTTGCTTAGTTGTTTAAGTGCTTAGTCGTTTATTAGCTTAGTTGCCTAGTTGAAGGGCTGGCGCACTACTCCGCACTCGGAACTCTACATTCTTTATTCTTAATTCTACATTAGTTTAGTTGCTTAGTTGAGAGGGGCCACACCACGCCCGCACCCGGAACTCTACAATCAGCAATCTACATTCTACAATCTCTACACTCTTAAATCTTAAATAAATATATTGTGTGCAATAATTTTATTCGATTTGCGTTATTGATTATTATTTGATTGAGTTATGAGCACCACACTGCAACGGTTTCCTATTGGAATACAGGGATTTGAGAGTCTCCGCAACGACGGATATCTCTATGTCGATAAGACACGATTGGTTTACGATCTTACGCATACCAATCGATATTTTTTCCTTTCCCGCCCACGTCGATTTGGCAAGAGTTTGCTCCTTTCCACCATCAAATGCTACTATGAGGGCAAGCGCGAGCTGTTCGACGGACTGTATCTCAGCACCGTGGAGAAGGAGTGGAAGAAACACCCCGTGCTCTATCTTGATTTGAACACCAACAAGCATG
>JAKSMO010000043.1 GCA_024400545.1 Bacteroidales bacterium
CCTGAGAGTCGCCCTCAAAGGCGAGAATATGTGTGCAGATACGGTCCAAGAACCAGCGGTCGTGGCTGATAACCACGGCACAGCCGGCAAAATTCTCCAAGCCTTCTTCCAACGCGCGCACAGTGTTTACATCGATATCATTCGTAGGCTCGTCGAGGAGCAGCACATTGGCTTCACTCTTCAGCGTCAATGCCAGATGCAGACGATTGCGCTCACCACCAGAAAGCACACCTGATTTCTTGCTCTGGTCGGTGCCTGTGAAATTAAAGCGGGAAATATAAGCTCTGGAATTAATCATGCGGCCGCCCATCTGAATAAGCTCGTTGCCTTCGCTCACCACATCGTACACGCTCTTTTCGGGATCAATCTCCACATGCTGCTGGTCCACATAGCCAATCTTAACGGTCTCACCTACTGTAAAGGTACCGGTGTCGGGTTTTTCCAATCCCATAATTAGGCGGAACAAGGTAGTCTTACCGCAACCATTAGGGCCAATCACACCCACGATGCCTGCAGGAGGAAGATTAAAGGTAAGATTCTCGTAGAGCAGTTTGTCGCCAAAGGCTTTGCTCACACCCTCTACCTCCAATACCTTATTACCCAAACGGGGACCATTGGGGATGAAAATCTCAAGATTTTGTTCCTTCTCTTTCACATCCTCATTCATTAGCTTGTCATAAGCTGCCAAGCGGGCTTTGCCCTTGGCATGACGGGCCTTGGGAGCCATGCGCACCCACTCCAACTCACGCTGCAGCGTTTTGCGGCGCTTGCTTTCCTGCTTTTCCTCCATAGCCAGGCGCTGGGTCTTCTGGTCAAGCCAGCTGCTGTAGTTGCCCTGCCAGGGAATACCCTCGCCACGGTCGAGTTCGAGAATCCAACCAGCCACATTGTCAAGGAAGTAGCGGTCATGGGTAACAGCAATAACGGTGCCTTTATACTGGCGGAGGTGCATCTCCAGCCATTCGATACTTTCTGCATCCAAGTGGTTGGTAGGCTCGTCAAGCAACAGAATGTCTGGCTCCTGCAGCAACAGGCGGCACAAAGCCACGCGACGGCGTTCGCCACCGCTGAGGTTCTTCACCAGCTGGTCTTCTTCTGGGCAACGCAAAGCATCCATAGCGCGTTCCAAACGGCTGTCGAGATTCCATGCATCGTATTGGTCAAGTATTTCAGTCAATTCACCTTGGCGCTCGCATAGCTTATCGAAATCGGCATCGGGCTCGCCAAAAGCATTGTTTACCTCTTCATACTCTTTGAGGGCATCCACAATGGGCTGCACAGCCTCCTGCACCACCTCTTTCACAGTCTTGCTATCGTCCAGCTTAGGCTCCTGCTCCAGGTAGCCGACGCTATAGCCCGGAGAGAACACCACTTCGCCCTGATAATCCTTGTCAACGCCGGCAATAATCTTCAGCAGCGAAGACTTACCCGATCCGTTGAGACCGATGATACCAATTTTGGCGCCATAATAGAATGAGAGGTATATATCTTTCAAAATCTGGCGGCTTGGGGGAATCAGCTTGCCCACACCTACCATTGAGAAAATAATCTTTTTGTCGTCTGCCATAACATGTTTGTTTTTTCTAGCGTCCTAACAATATTGCGCTAGCGGTAAATGATAAAAAAATGATTAATCGTCGAAACGAATATCTTTGACATTCAATTGTATATCGGTCTTCCCGTTCCAAAAATTCTCTTCCAAAGAATAGCAGAACGAGAACGAGTCGCCCTTTTTCATCCGATGGTGATAAGGAGCCAGCTTGAAACCGATAGCAGGATACGAACGCGAACGTGCCGTGAGGGAAATAGCGCAGAATTTCAAGTGCTTGGAACCCACAACGCGGGTATATCCTGTGTCGACCAAATCGTGCGATACGAATACCGGCACGGCATTCTCAGGTCCAAATGGACCAAACTGCTTGAGGATACGGAGGAACTTGGAAGTAATCTGGGTTCCGAAATCCAGCTCGGCATCAATCACAATATCTTGATTGAAAGTCGTTTCTGGCAAATCGCGTTCCACAATCTCTTCGAAACGGGCCTTGAAAGCCTCGAAATTTTCGGGTTTCACGCTCACGCCGGCAGCATATTTGTGGCCGCCGAAATGCTCTACAAGGTCGCGACACTCTTCTAAAGCCGAATAGATATCAAACTCCTTGATACTGCGGGCCGAACCTGTGATAGAGCCATCCATCATCGATCGGGTAAAGATAATCGTGGGGCGGTAATAAGCCTCCACCAAACGGGAAGCAACGATACCTACAACACCTTTGTGCCAATTTTCGTCAAACAGGATGATTCCGCGCTTGGCCTTCAACTCGGGATTGCTCTCAATCCGGCGCTTAGCATCCTCGGTAGCAGCACTATCAAGGTCTTTGCGCTCGTTGTTGTACTTGTTAATTTCTTCGGCAAGCACACTGGCCTGAGCGGGATTGTCGCTCAAAAGCAGCCTAACGGAGTCGAACGCGCTACGGATACGTCCTGCAGCATTGATGCGGGGGCCGACCAAAAACACCAAATCGGCAATGCCCAGCTCCTTGTGGAAATAGAGCTTATCCTCGGGATGCTGCGAGCGATCCTCTTCTGTGCGTGCATCAATATGGCCATAGGTAAGAATGGCTTCGATACCGGGACGGGGATGGGTATTGATGACCTTGAGTCCATAAGAAGCAAGCACGCGGTTCTCGCCCATAATGGGCACAATATCGGAGGCAATGCTCACGGCCACCAAGTCCAGATACTTGAGGAGGCGCAGCTTGAGTCCTTCGCGTTTCTCGCGGCTGACTTCGTCAAGGGTATTGGGGTCGTCACACAAACGCACTCCCATCCGCTGTTCCTGATGCGCTTCAACGATTTTGAATCCGATACCGCAGCCCGAAAGCTCTTTGTAGGGATAGGGGCAATCCAAACGCTTGGGATCCAACACTGCCACAGCATTGGGAATCCGGTCGCCATCGGCAAGGTGATGGTCGCCGATGATGAAATCGATACCCAAAGAGTTGGCATAGTCAACCTGATTCATGGCATTGATACCGCAGTCCAACGCGATGACCAGTTTGACGCCGGTTTCCTTAGCATAGTCGATGCCCTGAAGCGAAATGCCGCTACCCTCGCTGTCGCGATCAGGGATGTAGAAATCGATATTGCGGTGAAACGACTGCAAATACGAATAGACCAGCGCCACAGCACTGGTGCCATCAACATCATAGTCGCCGTAAACCATAATGCGTTCACGGCGGCGGACCGCCTCGTTAATACGAGCTATGGCGCGGTCCATGTCCTTCATGAGGAAAGGATCATGCAATTGGTCCAGACTCGGGCGGAAGAAACATCGGGCCTCTTCAAACGTAGTCACACCACGCTCTACTAGCAACGTGGCGATAATTCTATCAACCCCTAACTCCTCAGCCAGCTTGTCAACTACCTCATCGTCATAATCTTCCCTTAAAATCCAACGTTTTTCTTTCATTTTTTTACTGCCACAAAGATACGATTTTTTTACAATATGGCAAAATAAAAATAAAAATATTATAATATACAGATTTTCGGGAAGCGCCAACAACACCTCCTCTGCTATCGATGCAACTCAAGGGTAACGCCGCACCAGCTCCGTTGTTTCTCCGTTCCAGAACGGAGAATCGACGGACAACCGACGAAGCCACCCCTAAGTCACTTCCCAGCAAGTGCCTATCTCAGCATCGATTAATAAAAAAGACGACTGGATTCCAGCCAATTACAAATATTTCTCACGTTCGCAGAAACCAACAAGAAACCGAACCATGAGATTCTATCGACATCCAGCCGATTTCAAACACATTAATGTCTCATTTTCAAAAAATTGAAAACATCTTTCCACATCAGTTTCTGGCCATAGCGCAGGATAGCGGTACGATAGATTTTGGCTGCCATAAGAATGCACAATGGAAACGTGACAACGAGAAGCCCCATCGACAATGCAATCTGCCAAATAGGGACCCCGAATGGGATGCGGAACAACATAGCCACAGGAGATGTAAAAGGGATGATTGAGAACCACTGGGCCAAAGATCCCGAGGGTTCGTTTATCATGGCTGGAAGGAGCAATATTGTAAGCAGCAACGGCACCGTCAACGGGAGGGTAAACTGCTGCGAGTCGGTTTCGTTATCGACCAACGATCCTGCTGCAGCAAAAAGCGATGCGTAGAGCATATAGCCAAACACGAAATAGAAAACAAACAGGCAAATCAGCAGTCCGAAATTGATGCTGGACACACCCTCGAGCATATCCTGAACTGCATGGTCTACACCCTCACCCGACTCATATCTAGCGGCTTGATCTCGAGCATTTTGGTATTGAGCTGTTGCTTCCGTTCCTTTGGTAGCAATCTGGGTAACATTACGGCTTTGAGCCTGCTGGAACATATCGGCATTGGCTATTCGCAGCCCGCCCATAGCCACCCCCGATAGGAGGGTCCATAACGCAAATTGGGTGAGGCCTACCAGTCCGATGCCAACCACCTTGCCCATCATCAGCTGGAAAGGTTTTATGCTGCATACAATCACCTCCACCACGCGGCTGGTCTTCTCTTCCATTACGCCACGCATCACTTGCGATCCAAACATAAAAACGGCCATAAACACGAGGAAAGCCAAGAGGCCACCTACCACAAGTTTGATTTGCAAAAATCCATCCCGTCCGGTTTCGATGTCTTGGGTGCGCAGATGTATTCTGGCACCGGTAAGCAAGGCATAATCATCGGGCGTAATCCCATGGACATCAAGCAGAATGCAATTTCGCAATATCTCTTGCAACTGGCTATTCACATCGCTTTGGACGGTCACCGAAGGAGCATCGGACTGATAATACAGGAACGCATCCTGCGGAATGGAAGTTTCTCTTGCAGGAATAAACACGATGGCATCTAACGAATCATGCGCCGACAGTTGCCTTTTGGCATAATCCAGGCTTCCTGCCTCATGGTATGTAATGTTTCGGCCCGAGCGAAACTGCCCCTGAAAGAGGCCGCTATCGTCCACCACCAGCACATGGGCATGTTCCAATGGCCGCGATGCCAATATGATGGGGATTGCATACACGGCAGCCAACAAAATGGGCACCACCAAAGTAAGTATCCAAAACGAAGGCTTTTTTACTCGCGTGAGGTATTCGCGCTGTATAACCAACAATATCTTATTCATAAGCATCCAAGATTCACAAACAGGCCTCAGGCGAAACTCATCAAAAGAGTTCACGGCAAGCCATTTGTGACATTATTTTGTATGTGTTACTGTGTCAATAAATATTCTATCCAAATCGCAACCAGGATGCTGCGACTTGATGTCGGACAGGGCACCCGATAGCACCACACTGGAATGATTGATCAAGGCTATCTCGTCGCACAATTCCTCGGCAGAAGGCATGTTGTGGGTGGAGAAAATGATGGTAGCCCCCTGTTTGCGAAGATGCAGCATTTCGCGTTTGAGGATATCGGCATTAACCGGATCAAAACCGCTAAAAGGCTCGTCAAATATCAGCAGTTTAGGCTGATGCAAAACGGTGACGACGAACTGGACTTTCTGCTGCATGCCCTTTGAAAGCTCTTCAACAGGGCGATTCCACCAAGAGTCTATCTCCAATCGGTCAAACCATTCATGCAGGCGGCTTTCTGCTGTTGCCTTATCAAGTCCCTTGAGTCGGGCCAGGTAAATGGCTTGCTCACCTACTTTCATCTTCTTGTACAGACCTCGCTCTTCGGGCAGATAGCCGATTTGATCCACGTCGGCCTGCGTCATGGGCCGGCCGTCGAAAAGCAACTCACCCTGGTCGGGTCTGATTATATGATTGACGATACGAATCAGCGTAGTCTTTCCAGCCCCATTGGGACCCAAAAGGCCGAAAATGCTGCCCTTGCGAACATGTATGGACACATCGTCGAGCGCCTTATAGTCGCCGAAATGCTTGGTGATATGATTAATTTGTAGCATACTATTCTTTATTTGGCTTTTATTTTGATAAGGATAATCTCGGCAAGAAGACTCAGCAAGCACAGCAGCAAGCACCATCGCCAAAGAGGCGTACCCATGCCCCGCTCACGAATGTATTCCGACACCGATTTTTTGGCAGCAGCCATCACATCGCAGTTCCCCAATCCAGCTTCACGAACCAGTTTGCGCACCTCGCTGCTCGAATAAAAATCGAGATTCGATTCGCTACGGCTATGATTTAATGCAATCCATTCGCCTTCCGGAATCCTGTTTCCTTGAATATTCCCAAGCAGATAACTGCCCGCATCGGTCACCTCGCCACGCGGCATCCAGCACTGGCGGCCTCCAATGGTTTGCAAATGGGGAATTACATCCACCATGCCATCAGCACCCTGAAGGTGAGGCACTTCGCCCGCCTCGTATCGCCCGACCAAACGTATGGGGTCGGTGCTAGAGAGCGAATAGTACGGCATTTGGATGGGCATGCTGAATAATGCCATATTATAAATGGTAGGAACAAACAAAGCCTGCTGAACAAAGTCGGTATATTCTTTTCGAAGCGGAGATGCTACCAAATATACCCAGCCGCCATCGGCGGTTTGGGTGGCGGTAAGATAGGGCGTGCCGTCAAGCATCTGCATTATCGGTTGTGCAACAGTGGATGCCTGCATCCCAAGGGCATAATGTCCTTCAATCGTGGGCAGCTCCATTCCCTCGTCGTTTCTGCCCGAAAAAACCCCGCGATAAAGGCCTGCATCTTCGTAAATTCGTTCCACTCGCATCTTTTTGCTCTCCCAATGTCCTAGGCTAGGCGCCTTGAACGAGGATAGCATCCGGTTGTAGGATGACTCGTCGGCACCTGCTGGAGGGATTATCAGCAGCGAACCTCCTGCGGCCGAAAAATCGGCCAAGGTCTGCTGCAATCCGGTGGTAATGCTATGCAACTCATCTATCACCAAAAACCGATAGTCACTCATGTGTGAGTAATCGATATTTTTTTCATTTACATAATGATAATCGACCAAGGTATCACCTTGGAACAGTTTTTTCAAATGGAGATTTTCTGAAGTCTCCCCAACCGTCAACATGGCAACATGCCGATTGACCGAGAGTCCGAAATACATCTTGTCGTCGAAAGTGATGGGATAGTCAACTATCTCGACATAGCCTTGCTGTTCAGAGCCATCAATGGCAAACGTGAGGGTGGCCGTAGTGCTGCCATGTGCCGCAATGTCCACCGATGCGAGCGCCCGCTGTTTATCGCCAGCAAAGAGGCGCAAGGGCAACTTTTCGACAGCTTTATCGCCATCGTTGCGCACACGAACAAAAGCATGTGCCGTTGCCCCGGCATAATAAACCGGACTATCAAACCCTATACTATCTATATATATATTGGCCACCTGGCTACCCGATAATGGTATGAAGGTGGTGTATATGGTGCTATCGGTTGGCATTCCTGCCAGGTCGGCAGTGGTTTTTTGGAAATCGCTGACAATATATGCATGTCGGTTGGCTGCCGCTGCCTGACGAAGAAACTCATACTGCCGCATCGAGATTGAAGACATGGGTACTGTGCGGGCAGAAGGATGGATATCATCAACAACAGAAAGAAATTCCTCGCGACTCATCCAACGGAACTGAACACCAGAGGCCTCATTTGTCAACAGTTGGAATTGGTCGCTCGGATTATATCCATCGGCAATCTCTCGAGCTTTCTGCTTGGCACTTTCTATCAGGCTGCCATCCATTCCCCCGCATTCCATACTGTACGAATTGTCTACATACACGCTCACCATAGTATTGCCTGTATGTAGGCGCGACACTTTATTGGGCACTACAGGCCGGCAAAAAGCCAATACAAGGAATACAATCGCCAATATTCGGCAGGCCAATATCAGCCTGCGACGCAGATTATTCTGCTTTCGGCTCTCATTCTGCAGTTCTTCAAGCATATCCACATTGCTGAAGTATACCTTTTTATATCGGCGCAATTGGAGTAGGTGGATGGCGATGGGGATACCCACAGCAACCATTCCGATCAAAAATAACGGGGCTGTCAACATTGGGAATTAGAGGGGGGCTATAGGTTCATTTCTCGGGATTAGGATTGGATTGTTTTGCCTTGGAATTTCGCACCGTCTTCGCCGTAGTGGGCTTGCCCTGTGCGAGATTTTGATTCCAATAGTTGCACTGGTCGCAAATGCCGCATTCTGCACAATGGGGCTTGCGTGCCTGGCACACATAGCGGCCATGAAGTATCAGCCAATGGTGGGCGATTGGGATTTTGTCTGAGGGGATATACTTGACTAGTTCGCGTTCGGTTTGAAGAGGATTTTTACTATCTTTCGTCAGGCCTATTCTGTTGGCCACACGAAACACATGCGTATCAACAGCAAGTGCAGGCAGATTAAATGCCACCGACGCGATAACATTAGCCGTTTTGCGGCCAACACCCGGAAGGGTTTGCAGCTCGTCGACATCGCTGGGCACTTCGCCTCCAAAATCGCTCATCAGCTTTTGGGCCATGCCCACAAGATGCTTGCTCTTATTGTTGGGGTAGGAAATCGAGCGAATGTATTCAAACACTTCTTCAGGGGTGGCTTTGGCCAAATCCGCCGCACTTGGATATGCGGCAAAAAGGGCCGGGGTAGTCATATTCACTCGCTTGTCGGTACATTGTGCCGACAAGATTACGGCAACCAGCAATTGATAGGGGTTCTGATAGTCGAGTTCGGTTTGTGCCGTAGGCCGCTCTTTTTCAAAAAAAGCTATCAGCCTCTCAAATCGTTCTTTCTTAGTCATGGGCCAATGCAAATTGAACAACGATGGGGTAATGATCCGAAATATTGGTCTTCACCCTTTTGTAGGAGAGCGCTTCGAGCGATGGGCTATGGAGCAGGTAATCGATTCGAAATGCCGGATAAGGCCCATGGTAGGTTGTGCCAAATCCGCGTCCCTGCGCCACGTACGGGTCTTTCAACAGTTTGGTAGCCTGCTGATAGATATACGATGCCGGGGTATCGTTAAAGTCGCCAGCAATGATAATGGGGCCTGAGGTTTTTTCGATCAGCGGTTTCAACTCTTCGTTCCACTCTTTTTCGTGACAGCGGATCGTTTCTTTGAATTTTCCCAACAACTTATGGGCCGAGGTGTCGTCAATCTGCGCGTGGGAGATACGTTCAAAATCGCGCAAATCGGCCGTACCCAACTGATACGAATCCAAATGAACGCAGCAGATGCGAATATCCTTTCCAAAACAATTGATATCGACATAGAATTTGGATTTCTTGTCCATATCATGCACATTCACAAAAGCAAATTTGGAATAGAGAATCAAGGGTGCATTCACACTCGACCCCTGCACGCCATAATGGTATTTGTAGCCTCTAGCAATCAAACTATCGGAAATGTTAATCTTATACGCGCCGAAACACTCTTGCAGGCAGAATGCATCCGGCTCTTCCTCATCCAGTATCTCAAGGAACAATGTGGCTGCCGAGTCGCGGGTAATGGCAGTATCGGTCTCGCATACAAAAGAATGGGTATTAAAGGTCATCATCTTGAATGAATCCTCGCTTTTCTCCACGCCGGTGCACCCGCCCACCTGGAAAAAGAGAGGCAGAAAAGAATAGCGTATGGCAATAGCCGCCGTCGACACCAGGAACTCCCACCTCGACATGCTCAGCCATATTATTATAAATACTACATTACATAGTACTAAGGGGAAATATCCATAACTAAGAATCGAAATCCACACAAAACGACTAGGGGGAACTCCTCCAGCAAAGGTGGACAGCAGTAGTGCCACAACAAACACTACATTAATTATCAAGAGAATAAACCTCAAAAACTTTTTCATTTCTTCGAATTGCTAGAATTTGCAAAGATACGAAAAAAAATCGATAACGCAAAATTATCATTCGAAAATGAACCATAGCACAATATTTCCATCAATCATTAGTTAATACAAGCATTTCTTATGTATACGTTGGGGTTGATAGGAAACAAGCTGGGTCATTCATGGTCGCAGCAATGGTTCGAGGCAATGTTCCGCCGCGAAGGAATCTGTGGTGCCAGTTACTCGCTTTTCGAACTCCCCAACCTCAATGATATTCGATCGTGGGCTGCCGAAAAAAAACTTGACGGTTTCAATGTCACAATCCCCTACAAGCAAGATATCATACCTTTTCTTGACGAGCTCGACCCTACCGTTAGTGCCATCGGAGCGGCCAACTGCATCGAAATCCGTCAGCAGCGCCTCATTGGGCACAATACCGATGCTCCAGCTTTTTTGCAAACGCTTCAACCGATCTTGCGCCCTTGCCACTCACAGGCGCTAGTCCTAGGTTCCGGCGGCGCTTCCAAAGCAGTATCCTTTGCTTTACACCAACTTGGCATATCACATATCGTCGTGTCGCGTCATCCCGAAAACGGCAATAACACAATTGGATACGACCAAGCAGCCAATCTGGCCAATTCACATCTGCTCATCATCAATACTACCCCGGTCGGCATGTGGCCCAACACCGAAGCAACGCCTTGGCCTCATCCTCATTTGCTCACTCCGCAACACTTATGCTACGACTTGATATACAACCCCAAAGAGACACGATTTCTTATCGAAGCTCGTCAACAAGGGGCCGCTACGCAAAACGGGCTTGCCATGCTGCATCGCCAAGCCGAGCTGAGCTGGGAGCATTGGAAGTAGCTGTTTTTACGATGCTCTCCCCCACTGCCAAATTTACCTGATAACCACCTGCCTGGACGCTTTCCGCCCATCGGCACATACTATCAGCAATGTATACATCCCCGGATCATATCCCTGTATATCAATTATCTGGTAAGACGAAACGTTTTTCAACCGCATTGCTTCGCGTCCCACAGAATCATATAGCATCAGCATCCCCCCATTTTGACCATCGGGCAGCTCTACCCTCACCTCCAGCAGCCTATCTGACGGATTGGGAGCCACGGTAAGTCCCACCGCAGCAATCTGCGGCAGTTCCATCGTCTGGGTGGTATCTGTTTGGGTAGTATCTGGATAGAGGTAGCTGTGCAGATAATCGCTAAAATCCATTTTCCACAATTGAGGGTCTCGCGTCACCCCCATCCTATCAAAACGTTCATTGGTCATGTAGTAATGTTCGCCATCCAAGGTAGCAATAGATTCCACCTGGTAGCCCATTCCCAATCCTAGCGAAACCCGCTGGTGTCTTCCGCCAAAGAAGTCGGTTCCTTCAAAGGCATATAGCAATTGGGCAAAAGGCTGGCACACGCTATTGTATCCCACCAATACCAATAGGCGCTTCTCCGGCAGGTAGCTTGCGCCCGTCACCATTCCTTGGGTATTGAATCGCTTTATGGGTTCTGCCACATGCCTTCCCGGGGTTTTGGGCATGGCATAGCATACAGTCTGCTGCCCAGTCCATTGCTTTGTAAACAGATATAGGCTATCGCCCGCCACCACAAAGGCTTCGCAGTCGTAATCGGTGATGGGCGTGCCGGTCCAGTTATTGGATGCCGCAGGGTCGTAGCCATCGTAAGTAAAACGTATGGTGTCGTAGCGGAATCGCTTTTCTAGCAGCTGCGACTTTGAGAGTCTGTACACCCTAAGGTTGTTCCGTAAGGCCGAATGATTGTTGCCGAAATCGCCCAAATACAGGTACTCGTCATCCTGGGCCACCTCTTCCATGTCGCTAATTGTCCGCGAATCGGCCTGCTGGGTATCTATTGATGCCGTAAGCGTATCAAGCGCATACAACCGAACCGAACCATGATCCACACAGGTCCATAACTTGCCGCGCCAGAAAAAAAGCGACGAGGTTCCATTTAAAGTCGAGGGCAACGTCCCTACCGAAATAGCAGCTGCTGCCTCCTTGACATTCTCCTGGGATTGAGCTTTTACGCATATATCACTCATTGACAATGCAATAACGATTATCAGCAATATTTTTTTCATTCGGCAAAAATAGCAAAAAAAAAGACACGACGGCATACAGAATTCTTAAATCTTGCTTTTTTATTATTTATTATAAATATTTTTGTGTATCTTTGCTATCGATTATGCAAGACTTCAGTTCGTTTTACCCTTGTGAGGATCAGGCTTTTAAAGACACCATGCAACAGTTGGTGCAGAGCGACTTTTACCCACAACTGGCTCCTATCCTCTTTCCCGAATTCACACCCGACCAACTCCGCGACCAGGTGATAGCTTCTATTAAGGATGTCGACGAGTTTCAATCAAAGATTATGTTCGAGGTGTGCAAATATGTTATTCGGCACACTATGGATGGGTTTTCGTACGATGGCGCCACTTCCGAAATAAACACTCCTTGTTTATTCATATCCAACCACCGCGACATCACCGTCGATGCCATCATGACCGAGTATGTGCATATCTCCAACGGGCTTCCCGCATCGCATGTCGTCATCGGTTCCAATTTGTTCGAAATGCCCCTGATGGCACTATTGGCAAAAGCCAACAAGATGTTTGCCATCCCCCGTGGTGGCAATCCCCGCGAGTTCTACAACAGTCTGCTCATCACTTCGCAGTATCTTCATCATCTCGTCGCCGAACGCCAACAAAGCGCTTGGATTGCCCAGCGCAATGGTCGCACCAAAGATGGCCACGACAAGACCGACCCTGCCGTACTGAAGATGATTGCCGCCCACGGCAACCGCCACAATCCCGCTCAAACCCTGGCCGACATGCACATCGTCCCCATTAGCCTCTCCTACGAATGGGAGCCTTGCGGCATCCTTAAAGCACGCGAGACTTGTCTTCGTCGACAAGGACCCTACCAAAAAGTGCCGGGCGAAGACACCCAAAGCATCATCAGCGGCGTAACCGAATTCAAAGGCCACATGCACATGCATTTCTGTCAGCCCCTCAGCTTACAAGAATTGCAGGATGCTGGCAGTTTCGAAGTCATTGCCCAAATTATCGACCAACGCATTGCCGACGGCTACAAACTTTACCCCAACAACTACATAGCCAGCGATTTGCTTCACAACACCCACACTTCCGGACAGTATTCAACCGAGCAACAGTCACGTTTCATGCAATATCTCGACGATGCTTGCGCCAAATATCCTGTCGACGGCCTCCGCCAAACCCTTATCGAAATGTACGCCGCCCCAGTCAAATAATTTCAACCTATATACAATAAATATATACATTATCCGTTAAACAATTTTTTGAGGCCATTTTCGCATCCTCGTAATTATTATTATACCGAACAACAATGCTAGACAAACTCGAAGCTATTTACGCCCGATACCAAGAAGTTGAGCAGCAGATGAACGACCCACAGGTCACTGCCGACATGAAACGTTTTGTGAAACTGAGCAAGGACTACAAGGACCTCCAGCCTATCGTCAAGGCCTACAAAGACTACAAGGCCCTCCTCGACACTATTTCCGAATGCAAAGAGTTGCTCAGCACTGAGAAGGACGACGAACTGCGCGAGATGGCCAAGATGGAGCTCAACGACTGCACCGAGCGCCGCGACCAGATGGAAGAAGAAATCCGCATCATGCTCATCCCCGAAGACCCCACCGACAGCAAGAATGCCGTGGTGGAGATTCGCGGTGGTACTGGCGGCGATGAGGCCAACATCTTTGCCGGCGACCTTTTCCGCATGTACAGCCGTTTCTGCGAGAAGAAGGGCTGGAAGATTGAAATCTTGGATTTCAACGAAGGCACAGCTGGCGGCTACAAAGCCATCTCTTTTAATGTGACTGGCGAGAAAGCCTATGGCGTGCTGAAATATGAGAGCGGTGTGCACCGTGTTCAGCGTGTACCTGCCACCGAGACCCAAGGCCGTCTGCAGACTTCCACCGCTGCCGTGGTGGTGCTGCCCGAGGCCGAAGAGTTTGACGTTGAGCTGAATATGAGCGATGTGCGCAAGGATACTTTCTGCGCCTCCGGTCCTGGTGGTCAGTGCGTCAACACCACCTATTCCGCTGTACGTTTGACCCATATCCCCACTGGCATTGTGGTCAGCTGCCAAGACCAAAAGTCACAGATCAAGAACCTTGAGAAAGCCCTTGTGGTGCTGCGTACCCGCCTCTATGAGCGCGAATACAATAAGTATATGGAGGAGATGTCCTCCAAGCGCAAGACCATGGTAGCCACCGGCGACCGCTCCGAGAAGGTGCGCACTTACAACTACCCCCAGTCCCGCGTCACCGACCACCGCATCGGCCTCTCCCTCCACAACCTGCCCGCCTTCATGGATGGCGACATTGAGGAGATGATCGAAGCCCTCCAGCTGGCCGAGAATGCCGAGAAGATGAAGGAATCCGTGGGATGATCTCCGCTATGAGCACTGGAGAATTAGCCAGAAACATTACAGGCCTAATAATGGGCCTCGTGTATAAACACTATGCAGGAGGCCTTCCTATTCCTGGCTACAACAAAACCACCCACTTCCGCGCCCGCTGGAATGCCATCATCAGCGGAGTGTTTATGCTGGCAGTTGGCTTGCTTTGCTTAGTCTTACCATACTTCAACATACGCGGTACCGACAAAATATGGGCCATCATAATTGTGTTTGGCAGTATGCTTTTTATAGTCTATGTCGCATTCGAAAGGGCTATCTATTATTTCAGATTTTCATCCTCCCAGGTCATCACAGGCCCCGATGGTCTGCGCATCTATGGATACTCCACCTGCGACCTCCGCAAAATCAAGGGTGAAGAAGATCTGGCCAGCCGCTTCCGCAAACGCTCCAACAAGTGGGTACACCTCACCTGGGCACAAGCAATCCGCATAGTACGCTTGCGGCTCAACCAAGGCACTGGCTCAGCGCTAGTTATCCACAGCGCCACACATGGCGATATCCTTCTCGACCTCGACTGCTTCCCCATGCGAATCATTCCCGAAATAAGCAAATACAAGCAAGTCGAAGAAATCTACAGTCTAGCCGAATACCACAACCCATACTCCCACCGCCGCCCCACCAAGAAAAAGCACAAACGCAGAAAAAGATAACCCTGCCCGTTGATTTGTTGCCTAGTTTTTTGTTGATTTGTTTCCGCAAATTCAAATAAACAGACCAACACAATCCACGGAAAGTGTCGGTCACAACCGACAAATTCCGCTCAAAAATGTCGGTTACAACCGACAGATTTTACCAAAAAATGTCGGTCGCAACCGACATTTTTCTTATTATATCAAAAAAAAGTTGTACTTTTGCAAAAAATTTTGATGATATATTATGGAGAAACTATTTGCAAAAAAGGACCAACTGTTAAGACTCACATCTATGGAGATTGTGCGAGACATGATGAACCTCATCAACTGGGACGCACAACTTATTTGTGTCCGCGGGCCACGTGGAGTGGGCAAATCCACTCTGCTCCTACAATATATCAAAAGCCATTACCCCGACATGAGCACCGAGGTGCTGTATTGCAGTCTTGACTCGGTATATTTCACCAACCACCGGCTGCTCGACTTGGCAGAACAGTTCTACCAGAATGGCGGCAAGCACCTTTTTCTAGACGAAGTCCACAAATACGACACCTGGAGCAAGGAGGTGAAAGAAATCTACGACCTCTATCCTGACATGAGGGTGGTACTCAGCGGATCTTCGGTACTCAACATCTTGAATGGCGATGCCGATTTGTCCAGAAGATGTGTCCCCTACGAGATGCAAGGACTCTCTTTCCGTGAATATCTGAGATTCTACAAACAGCTCTCATTCCCCAAAGCCACATTGGAAGAAATACTAGAGCACCCGCAGCAGTTGTGCGGCCAAGTGCTGGAGCAATGCCATCCCCTACCCTTGTTCAAAGATTATCTGAGGAATGGCTACTACCCATTTTACCTGCGACACTCCGAGGATTACCACACACTCATCGAGCAGATTATCAGCTATGTAGTGGAAACCGAACTGCCGCAAGTGTACAAAGTCGACATCTCCATGGTAAGGAAGATAAAGGCCTTGATGGGATTCCTCGCCGACAACCTACCCTACGAAGTGGATGCCGCCAAGCTGAGCACCACCATTGGCGTACACCGCACCACAGTGGTGGGCTACCTCTACATGCTCGACAAAGCAAAAATGACCAACATCATCTTTGCCGACAACAAGTCATTAAAGAAATTGCAGAAGCCAGACAAAGTATATCTCGAGAACCCCAACATGTTGTATGCCATCACCTCAAGCAATGTCGAGATAGGCACAGCCCGCGAAACCTTTGTTGTCAACCAACTGCGATTCTTGCATGAGATAGAATACGGCAAGGAACATGGCGACTTCAAGATTGATGGCCGCTACACAGTAGAGGTTGGTGGCCAAAGCAAGAAATTCACCCAAGTGGCCGGCGTTCAAGACTCCTATGTCCTTGCCGACGACATCGAGACCCCCTTTGGCCGAAAAATCCCCCTCTGGCTCCTCGGATTTCTGTACTAGCACCTCTTTATGTTGATTCGTTGCGGCCAACCCAATTCGACAAATCAACCCAGCTCCAATCCTTCATAGTAATAAGAGTTGGTAATGCCTTTGAAGATAACCTCGCGGTCTTCCACCTTGTCGGTAAGATGTTCTTTCAGGAGGAATCTGATTTCTAGATCATTGATAGGGCTGCGCTCCATGGCTTGCAGATACATATCCTTGTCAACAAACTGCCAGTCAACCACCACTGCCAACCGGCATTTCAACATCAAGTCCAGCCAGATGCGTATCGAACGGCCATTCCCTTCCATAAAAGGATGACAAACATTCATCTCCACATACTTAGCCACAATCTGCTCAAACGTATCCTCTGGCATCTTCTCAACGGCATCCAAAGCTGCTTGAAGATACAGGCTGTTAGCAAAACGGAAACCACCCTTGGCGATATTCTTCTCACGAATCTTCCCGGCAAAATCATACAACCCATCAAAAAGATAGCGATGTATCTGGCACAACCCCAAAGTCGTCCCCACTACTATCTGATTGATATCACCCGACTCATAAAGTCGGTAGGCTCGGTCTAAACTCTTTGCATCAATTTGATTCATATAGATATTAACGCAATAACCAACATATTATTACATTTTTCGTTGCCTTTTTCTGTCCGTGTTGCACCTCCAACTTGATTT
Organism: Bacteroidales bacterium; assembly: GCA_024400545.1. Lineage (GTDB taxonomy): Bacteria > Bacteroidota > Bacteroidia > Bacteroidales > P3 > Colimorpha. The sequence continues at coordinate 17,057 of JAKSMO010000043.1, forward strand.
TGGCCGGCTTTTTCAACAGAGTGAAGTAATAAATACAAGGTACTTTCGTTATTATTAATATGAATTCCTAATTATATAGCTTGCTATCAAATAAGGCTATGGACAAAGGACTAAAAGAGGCAGTTTAACAATGTTTTGGCTGGGAAACACCTTCACAGCCATGCTCGACAAATACCACAAACGAGTTAGTCCTGATAAAAGAGTCTTTTGGGAAGTAATAGATGAATAATATGCGAAACAACAATTTGACAAGTAAAATAACCACGGATTCACTCCGTACATACGTTGAAGCCAACGAGGTGGTTTACCAGTTCTGTGGTGAGCTCCATGTATCATGGCGATTTCATCTTTTCCTTCGACAACTGGAAAGTTCGAGATTGGATCAACTATAATATTGCAATATGATAACCCCTCAATTGTGGGAAAAATAGTATGACAATAGACGAAATAAAGACACTAATAGCTAACGATGAGCATCGTATGCTGGAATTGAAGAAGACCACAGGAGAACTAAAGGATGGTATGCACTCAGCGTGCGCCATGCTCAACACAGATGGTGGTTGGCTCATTTTCGGTATCGCGCCTACATCACTGAAGATTCTTGGTCAGGAGGTGACAGATACCACCCGACGTGAGATTGCCCTAGCATTGAGCCATCTTGAACCACAATTGGACGTTCATATTGATTATGTTGACGTACCCGACAGAGAGGATCAACAGATTATAGCTATGCACTTCGACGGTTGGGTATGGGGACGTTCCCCATACACCTACCATGGTTGCCCTTATTACAAAGTCGAAAGTACAACGAAAGAGATGCCTCGTGAGATGTTTGAGGAGCGATTGAAAGCAGCTAAACCACACATTTTTGCATGGGAAAACCAGATTGCAGAGGACTTTGATATAGACGATTTCAACGAAAGTCACATCATGAATGCCGTCCGTATGGGTGTGCGTGGTGGCCGTATGCTACCAGGTGCTTTGGCTCTTCCTGCCGAAGAAATATTATCTCGCTTCTCCTTGATGAAGAATGGTAAGCCATTGCAGGCTGCTGTGGCGTTGTTTGCCAAGACTACAAAGTTCTATTCTCAGTTAAAGTTGCGCATGGCCCGTTTCAAAGGCAAAGAAAAACTGGAGTTTATCGACAACAAACAAGTACAAGGAAATTTCTTTGAACTTCTTGACGAGGGTGTTGCCTTCTGCTTTAAACACCTTAATCTTCATGGCAAAGTGGTCGGTCTTCAGCGTGAGGAGAATCTTGACATTCCTTATGAAGCTCTACGAGAAGCATTAATCAATGCCCTTTGCCATCGTAGCTATGATTCCATCTCTGCCTCTGTTAGCCTCGCCATCTATGATGATCGTATTGAGATTGGCAATCCTGGTCGCTTTCCTGTAGGCATCACGCCAGATAATATCAAGCTGATGCATGCTTCAAAACCATATAATCCGCTTATTGCCAGTGTACTTTATAAGACCACTTGGCTGGAGAGTTGGGGATCGGGTATTCAGCGTATGATTGAAGCTTGCAAAGCACAGAATGTCCCCGAACCATATTACAAACTACTTGCTGATGGTACAATTGTCATGGTGTTCCCCATTCCGAAAACCACAGCTTCTGATTTCGGTACTGATTTCGGTACTAATTTCGGTACTAATTTCGGCATAGAGCGCAATACACAACTAACGGAGCGTCAACGAATTATACTTGATAAATTATTTGCAAATGGCAACGAAACCGCAAAATCGATTTCGGTACAGTTCGGTTTAACTCAACGTTCAATAGAGAAGGACTTATCCTTCCTCCGCAAGAATGGCTACATTGAGAAAACCACAAAAGACAACCGCAGTCCTTGGAGAGTTCTGAAGAGATAGAATAAACAATAATTATAAGAGAGATGAAATATGACATTTTGAACAATTCCATCAGATTCCGAGCAATTCGATGCGAACGTGCTAACTAAATCCTCTATTACTTAACATGAACAGGCAAAACGTGTTGAAGAAACGCCCATTTTCTAAACATAACAAGAAGGATTATTTGGAAGAATCGGGACTATATACACATAATATTGTAGCTACAAAATAGGAAGACACCGAATGGACCAACTAGTACACAACAAAACAATTAATAAATCCATTTTAACAGACGGGATTTCTCTGCCAAAGGATTGTTATGAGCAGTTGATTAAACTGACTGGAAGGCAATTCGATGTGGGCGAGAGTATACCAGCAACCATTGTGATAGATAACATAGATTACTCTGTCACATTGAAAAACTCTAATGCCCAAGCACGAAAGGACAAACTTATTCAATTCCGATGGGCATTGGGGAACGTAGGTAATAAGATGCGCTCGTTGTTTCCAATTGGCACAGCAAACCTAATCTCAGAGAGTGGCGGAGCTAATAGAGAAACATCCGCAACAATCACCGAGTACATTAACATTTACGCAAAAGATTCACATACATTTATATTTGATTGTCACATGAAACTGAACGATACCGATTACGAACTTTGCAAGAGAAATTTCAATCTCCTTGTTGCAGTTAAAACAAAGCCATTCCTTATCTTGGGAGGATTCTCTGGTACCGGTAAGAGCATGAGGGTGAAGGAACTCGCCTATCTAACCTGTCCTGAGGGAGAGTTGCAGGAAGGACGAGAACCGGGCAACTATTGTTTGGTGTCAGTAAAACCTAACTGGCACGATTCTACTGAATTGCTTGGGTATTACTCAAACATCGGGAAGAAGTATGTTGTGACGGATTTTATCAAGTTCCTCGTGAAGGCAATGAAATATCCACTTGTGCCGTTCTATGTTTGTATGGATGAAATGAATCTTGCACCAGTTGAGGAATACCTTGCAGAGTATCTGAGTGTATTGGAGAGTCGCAAGGTGGTTGATGGTCAGATGAAGAGTGCAGCCCTTGTTCATGCAAGCATCTTCGCAAACGAGAACACATTGAAGGCGTTGAATCTTGATGCAGAAGCCGATAAAGAAGTAATCAAGGATTTACAGCAGAATGGCCTTTGCTTGCCTCATAATGTCATCGTGATTGGTACAGTGAATATGGATGATACAACCAATTCATTCAGCCGTAAGGTGATTGACCGAGCCATGACCTTTGAAACAAAGATTGAAAGCATAGAATCTGACTCCTACTTTTCTCTTATGAATGATGCACTTGAATACAAGAACATAGCTTGTCCAGAGCGTTTCATCTGTGATCAAGTACGAGTACTTGACGTGATGAAACTGGCAACTCCCGACTTTGAGTTGAAGGAAGGTGGCAACGACATCAATAACGAGTTCACGACTTTCATCAACGAGATTAACAAGGCGATGGGTAACGGCAAAAACTACGACACAAAGGATACGATGGGTGTTTCTCCTTTCCAAGTGTCGTATCGTGTACTCAACGAAACTGTTCTCTACTATCGTTCGTTGAAGGTTCTCTATCCAGATGTTTGTTCACTCGACAAGGTGTTTTCCGACATCTTGATGATGAAAGTGTTGCCTCGTATTGAAGGCGAACAGGACAGAGCAAAGAAACCACTCGAAGGCCTACAGCAGTTCGTCACTCGTCGAATTGGCGATAACGATAGCAAGAAGGAAGTTTGGGCAGAATGCGCAAATAAAATAGAATACATGCTCAAACCATTCGGTAAGGGTGGTGACGGTTTTACAACATTTTGGTTATAGGTTAATTATTATGATGTTCAAAATTTTCAACTATTTACGTAATCTTTTTTATAACGATGATTTCAAGTCTAACAATCATCCTAAAGAAAATGTCACTATTTCTACACCATCGAGTATTCTAGACTCAGAAAATGAAGATTCTGATTTTGACGAAAACGGTTTTATCAAATCTCAGGAGGCTCTAATTCGAAGAAAAAAAAAGCTACAGAAGGAGTGGCTTCAAGAGATGCCAAAGATATTGGAAGAGTATTTATCTGCTAATAATCATATTTTTCAAAAATACGAAGAAAAGCCCACTCAATTTCAAATTCACAACCACATCTTTGATTTCTTCCCCTTTTCCGAAGTATTAGTGATTGATGGAACTGAAATTAAATATGTCAACATAATAGAGGTGAGGGATTATTTTGAAAGAGTATGGGGACCAGATCACAAATGGGAAGATTCAACTTTTTGTATCGACATTCTATTGGAAGATAATAGTTGTATGCATATTAATATAGACTTTGACCCGTATAATGTGTCTATTAAACTACTTGAAAATTTAGTCGATATAGAAAGAAAGAACAGAAAATAAATGCAAGTTCTCCTTTATAAGTGCAACGATTATACTATCACAATCAAGACGAGTGATATTGTAGCAGCTTGGAACCGATTCAATAGTCGTGTTCCCGAGTCATCACACACTTATTGCACATATGCCTCTACACATGAGGCAGACGAGTTGTTGCTGCTGAAGATTGCTGCTGACGGCAAGACAACGGCTATGGAGAGCACAGGAGGTGGTAGGGAATGGGAAGGACAACCGCCAGTATTATTCGAGACGGAAATATACCATTTCTTCGTTGAGTTCAACTGCACTTTGATGGGAACTCCTCGCATCAATCACCCTAAGCGTGAGATTGCAGAATGCTTTGACTACCACAAAGGAATGCTGATTGGAAGCATCAACTTTCTCAACAATCCTGGTACATTCATTTTCTCATTCTCATACGTCAAGGCCGATGGTGAACACATTACGGATAGCCTTTCGCTAGAAGTCGTTTCGCCTAAGCTTGACACTAAGCGTGACCTTGGCAACATCAAGCGGCTCATCAATGCCGAGTATGAGAACTATGTATATGAGTATCTGACGTTGACCTTCCAAAACCATGAGGTTGAACTAAGCGATAAGACGGAAAGCAAGATTATCTGGTTGAGCATCTTCAAGCAGGTGATTGAGCCGTACTTTAAGGCTTGCCGCTACATCATGCAGCACACTAACCTCAGAGCACAGAAACGCCATGAATACGCTCGTCCTGAGCGCATAAAGCGTTGGAGTATGCAAGAGGAAGAACGTCATGAAGAATATGGTGACGATGCGGAACATTTCTACTATCGTCATGAAGTGACAGAGCACACCATCAACACAAAGGAGAATCGTTTCGTCAAGCATACACTCGTCCATTTGCAGAAGAAATTTGCAGATGTGTTTGGCGAGTTGCGAGAATCATACAAAAATGACCTTTCCGAGCAAGCGATTGAGCAAATGAATGAATATGAGAACTCTTTCCGCATGTTGCTCAACTCGAAGTTCTATCGCTCAATTGGTAAGTACGAGGGGCATCTGCAAGAGAGTGCCGTATTGCAACAACGCTCGGGTTATCGCAATATTTATAAGTATTGGCAGATGCTAAAATGTGGATTGTCGCTTGAGCAAGGAAACACTCACATCGGCATGAAGCAGATTTGGCGATTGTACGAGATTTGGTGCTTCCTTGTGATGAAACGGCTTGTGTGCAAGATTCTCAATCTTGATCCTACTGATCCTCTAGTGCAAGAACGACAGTTGATAATTGAAGACAAGCCGAAGATGATGGAATCGTTTGATCAGAAGGATGTGGATTATCACATCACTTTCATGCACCCATCGACAGGCATCAAGGTCGAGCTATGGTATCAGCATCCATATTCGCTTGGAAGCAAGTCATTGGAGCACTCCGAGACAACGCTTCAAGTTCCGGATATTGTGCTTAACGTAACGAAACCAAACAGCGAGCCTACGCTCACATACCTGTTCGATGCAAAGTATCGTGTGCTGGATGACAAACAGAGTGATTCGCCAACTGACGAACCGGTTCAAGACACCATCAACGCTATGCATCGTTATCGTGATGCTATTTATGGTTCATCATAATTTTGCGTAGATGTCGTTGTGCAAGGAAAGGATTCGGAGCT
>JAKSMO010000044.1 GCA_024400545.1 Bacteroidales bacterium
CATCGTGATATCAGGCGAAATCATCACATAATCACCGAGTTTCATAATATCGACTTTTTTATTTGTCTTTGCAAAAATACAAAAAGTGAGTGAATTAGCAAAATCAAAAAACATTTTTTAAGAAAATGATAATCTAGTCACAAGTATTTTCGCGAATATTACAAAATTAACCACATACAATTGGCGATTACACTTCTTTCTAATTATTTCAAAGAACGCAGTTTTAAATCAATATCTATTTTTATTTACTATTCCATCGGTCTAATCATGCTTTCAATAAAAGCAATCTCTTCTTCCGTAAGGTTAAATTTCTTGTATAACAATTCATCGGTCCATGGTTGAGAGAAATCAACTAATGGAATAAGAGAAAACACAGTTTTTGTAACTTGCATTGTTCCTTTTCCAAAATATAGCAGGAATTTGAAAAAATTGGTTTTGATATACAGGTTACAATTGTCCCTACTCCGCTCATCTTCAAACGGACCAATCATAAGGAATGTTTCAGTACAAGTCTCATTTTCACTAGCGACAATTGGCATTGGAGGATTAATAGCATTCGTCGAATAACTAGTTGTAAAAAAGATCTTCGGTTTATCTATGTGTTCTACTCCTGATGTAATGGTTTCTCGTGTTACAAATCCGACAATTCTTTTAGCACCACCTTTAAGACCTTTTACACCATGAATCTTTACACAGTTCGGGAATGGCTTTTCACTCAGATTTGACAACGGATATCTATCTGGTTCGTTAAATAGGTCTTTTCTAACCCCAAAAGGCCTAGTTGTTGAAACAATTGATGAGAATTGTTCTTGAGAAGTTGTTTTTTGCAGAATCCCCAATACACGACCATCTCTAATTACATATTCATAATATGGGTTATTCAGAGAATGTATCGTTTTAACAATTTGTCCATCATTTGCATGGAAAAAGTGCGTCACATCACCCCAATAATCTCTTTCCCATAGAAAATAGCACACCCCTCCATCAATATGAACACCTTCAAAACAATCACTTGACTTTTCAAAATCAAACAATATCTTTAATCGACCATCTGATTTCATCTTGTCTCTGAATTTATTCAAGCCACGACCACCTACCATCCATTTTGAAGGCACTATCATCGTTAGAAATCTAGGATTCAACAGCATGGCCTGCTCGATAAATTTATGGTATATAGGCATTGCTGCATCAGTACTACCACCACTACCATCACTCAACTGATATGGTGGATTTCCAATAATAACATCAAACTTCATATTGAAGAGTTTCTCTGGATTTTTTGTATGAATAAACTGATAGGCATATTGTTCTGAGGCTTCACCTCGGTCATACACCTTCTGACTTGCACCGCAATACACGCATTTGCCATTCTCCCATGTGTGACGCAATGCTCGATACTGAATGTTGCCCTCGGGATTATCAAAATGACTGACACTATGCTTGCCATCTGCCGACTTGCTACAATACACACTACGACGACTCAGCAGGCTGGTCAGCTCCGTAATAGCTATTCCAAACACCTGATTGTGCAGTATGTGGTCTATACGTTGCTGGCGGTCAGGCATCTGCTGCTGCAAGCCTCGGTCGAGCCTTTTCTCTATCTCTCGCAAAAAAACACCACTCTTGCAGAATGGGTCTAAGAATGTGGTCTTTGCATTGCAGAATAGCTCCTGTGGCAACAAGTCGAGCATCTGATTGGCAAGTGTTGGCGGAGTGAACACTTCATCGTTGCTCAGATTGGCCAAACAGTTGAGCACATCGGGGTTGTATTGCTCTTTATTCATAAGCATCCTCCCCTAACTCTAAGAAATACACTGGCTTGAACGTGGCACAAGGAATGTCGGAAAATAAGTCTGCCCCCTCGCTATTGCCCACAAGGTAACTAAACTCATAATCGCGGCGATTCATCATCCCCTGCCCTATCATGCTCCATTCGCTCACCACAATCCATTCTTCCGGATTGTCGGCTCGGTGATAGCTCAACGCATCGCCATGAATAATGTTTTTACTCAACAGATAGCGTACACTATTGATACACTCTTGTTTGCACGATTGGCCATAAAGTTCGCCATACTGTTCTACAAAGAAATCAAGCAACCGCTGTTGGCATGTTGCCACATTGTCTGCCAACAACTCAATGCCGTATAGGCTGCTGACAGCCAGCACGGCATTCTGCTCATATTGCAGCTGTGTGTACTGCCGTGCTTCGGCACGTTGGCGGCACACAGCTAGCTTGCGTCTCAGTATCTCTATCAAGAAATTACCATCGCCACAAGCGGGTTCTAGAAACCGAGAGTCAAGCCTATCGGTCTCCTGTTTCACCAAGTCAAGCATGGCATTCACCTCGCGAGGGTTAGTAAACACCTCGCCATGATCGGCCACACGACGCTTGGATTTGATCTGCCCACGGGCAGACTCTTGTTCATTCATAACAATCTGCGCCTTTCAATTTTCAGCGTGAGCTTATCCTATTCAGTGCTTACGGGCAATTCGCAATGGCCAAAAAGAAACGTGGACTTCACAAATCCACGTCTTGAGGCCCTAGGAATCGCCCGTACTGCTGATAAGTGCCGCCCACGCATAGCGCAGACGTCTGCAACTTATTCTCGCAGTACCATTCTTTGAAATTTCCTAGGTTTCAAGACAGTGCCGAATAAATAGCAAACGCTATGTTAATATGTTATTATTTTTTATTTCAGTTCTTTACTATTTTCTATTATATATATAATTATACATTATTATTTCTTTTCACATTGCAAAGATACGATTTTTTTTCGTATTAGCAAATATCTTTGTTGATTTTGTTGCCAATGAAGGTCTTTCGGCAATCGGCAGTACTAAGAAATCGGCACTCCGTACTTCAAAATTGCCCGAGCGTGGCTGGAAGCCACCACTTTGAGTAACCGGGGGCAAGTCCGCCAGGACTCGCCCCCGGCGCTTGCAAGCCCCCCCCGACACCGCCTGGAAGGCGGCACCAAATTGATTCACCTCCTAGTTCCAATACCCCATTGGTAACAACCGGAATATCACAGCCATTATCAACAAAACAATAACGCTAACCACCACAATAGGGGCCAGCACCCTTATTATCAAATCAAGAGCCTTTGCTTTCTTCTTATGCGATTTATAATATTCGTACTCTTTGGTCATACTATAAAGATTAAAAAAGGGGCATTTTCATAGAAAACGCCCCTTTTAATATGATAGAGTGAATCTACTACCAAGCGAAGAGAGGACGGTTCTGCATCATCTCGTTGACGATGCCACGTACCTTTGCGATGTTGTCCTCAGTGGGATTGCAGAGCACGGTGTCGATCAGGTTGACAACCTCGGGCATCTCGTTCTCTTTAAGACCACGGGTGGTGATAGCGGGGGTACCAACGCGGAGACCGGAGGTCTTGAAAGCGCTGCGGCTATCGAAGGGAACCATGTTCTTGTTGATGGTGATGTCGGCAGCAACGAGAGCGTTCTCAGCTTCCTTACCGGTCATCTCGGGGAACTTGGTGCGGAGGTCAACGAGCATAAGGTGGTTGTCGGTACCGTTGGAGATAACCTTGTAGCCTTTCTCCATGAAGCAGTCGCACATAACCTTAGCGTTCTTCATCACCTGCTGGATGTACTGGTCGTAGCTGTCGGTGAGAGCCTCGCCGAAAGCAACAGCCTTAGCAGCGATAACGTGCTCGAGGGGACCGCCCTGGGTGCCGGGGAACACAGCGCTGTCGAGGAGAGCAGACATCTTCTTGATTTCGCCCTTAGGAGTGGTCTTGCCCCAAGGATTGTCGAAATCCTGACCCATGAGGATCATACCGCCACGAGGTCCGCGGAGGGTCTTGTGGGTGGTGGTAGTGACGATGTGGCAGTACTTAACTGCGTTGTTCAGATAGCCCTTAGCGATGAGGCCGGAGGGGTGGCTGATGTCGCCCATGAGGATAGCGCCGATCTTATCAGCGATCTCGCGCATCTTAGCCCAATCCCAGTCGCGGCTGTAAGCAGAACCACCGCCGATGATCAGCTTGGGGTGATGCTCGAGAGCCTTCTTCTCCATGTCTTCGTAATCGACCATACCGGTCTCTTCCTTCACCTGATAACCAACAACTTTGTAGTTGAGGCCGGAGAAGTTGACGGGGGAACCGTGGCTGAGGTGACCGCCGTGGTTGAGGTCCATGCCCATGAAGGTGTCGCCAGCGTTCAAGCAAGCCAGGAACACAGCCATGTTGGCCTGTGCACCGCTGTGGGGCTGAACGTTTGCCCAGCAAGCGCCATAGAGCTGCTTAGCGCGCTCGATAGCGATGGTCTCGCTCTGGTCAACGATCTGGCAGCCGCCATAGTAACGTTTTCCGCTGTAGCCTTCGGCATATTTGTTGGTCATCACGGAACCCATAGCTTCCATGACCTGTTCGCTTACAAAGTTCTCAGAGGCAATGAGCTCGATGCCCTTGGTCTGACGTTCTCTTTCTTTCTGAATGAGATCGAAAATTTGAGTATCTCTTTGCATATCAATAATATGTTTAAGTTAATTATTATTTTTCTATCGTGCAAATATACAAAAATTATTTGAATTAAATAAATATTTATATAAGTTTTCTACCTACGGTGCCCAGCCCCCTGCGCCACCTTCCCTATTTCGCCCCCGCACCCCCGTGGCAGCATGGTAGCACCACATCAACTCCCTTATCTGTCCCACATGTTGCCTTTTCTTATTGTATTACTGATACTACGAATCGACCTTTTGCATACATAGCCTATAGCCTTTGTGGAGGAGTTTTGGTGACGCTACTATGGCATGACTATGGCTTTGGGTGTGTTTTACATTGGCCGAAAATTGTGATTTAAATTTCTTTTTATTGTAAAATTTGTGTACGTGACTGAATTTTTGTAACGTTTTTTTATTATTTTTTTGATCGTTTAAATAGGATAATTTGCAATAGTTTAATAATATCGCTTATAAAAAACATGCGTTACAGAATGGAGTAGTGAAATAAAAATGCACAACTAGGTTTTACTTTTGCAATCAATAAAACAAGACAATAATTTTTAAATTGTCATTTAAGAGTTAGTTACGAGGCTATACAAGGTGCGTGTTTGAAAAGAAATAGCCGAAACATCCCCGAGTTCTTCGGGGATGTTTTTTTATTTAAAGTTAAAGAATTATTTCCTAATCACATCAGACCATTGATTTTCATGGCCTTGATCAAGTGGTTATGATGACGCTCGATCAAACTTTCGGGACTCAGCACTTTGCAGCAGTCGCAATAGTACAGCAGGGCGCCTTCCAGCTCCTCGTTTAGTTTGACAAAAAGCTTCACATCCAACACGCGCTCGCCATCCACCTCGATCCACGAAGCTTGCTGCGAACCGTGCAGCGGACAGTTTTCGACATACGGAGCTGCCCAGCCTTTGAACTGAAGATGCACTTTTACTGGAGGTTCGGGGGTATTGATGACCCCGATAAAGTCGTAGAAATAAGATTGGGGATCGAAATCGATATCGATATAGGTATCGGAACAGGGTTTGATGCCCGATATGCGGTCCATGGCCAAGGTGAGAATGTTTTCGGGGTCGCTAGTAGTAACGCCAAAGGCATACCAAAAGCCCCTGAACTGCTTGAAAAAGCATGGGTGGAAATGATAGGTGCACGGACCATTCTTAAAACAACAATACTCTACCACAAGCGACTGCTTGTCCTGAATGGCGGTGAATATCTGCTCGAAATGCTTATACACCTCCATGGCTCTGGGGCCGCCGAGATAAGGATTGACATCCAGCTGGATGCGCGGCACATTGATATTGTAATCGGCCATGGCACGCATACCTTTGAACGACTCCTGGATCCAGGCAAACTGAGGCAGGCCGGCCACAATGCGCAGACTTTCCATGGCCGAGGTGATGGTGGCTGCCTGCTTGGTGGTGAGTGGCACATGGTCGATGCTGAAGGTGGGGTCGTGATAACGATAGGCCGTGTAGGGGCGGTTATGTCCGTTCTCATCGGGCCGCACAATACGGAACGTGTCAATTTCGGCATCCAGTCCGTCGGGCGACCGCATATAGGCGATATCGACATACAGCTGGCGCTCACTCACCGGCTTGGGATTGGCCATCTCGCTCAATCCACGATTCACCACATCGAGCAAATCGGTAAGTGTATATTCCCGTGAGGTATCACGAAAACATTTGTCTAACAGTCTATAACGATGAATGGCCTTGCTTGAGGACATAGGTATGAGCTTTTACTGAAGGCGAGCCTTTAACGCTGCCACAAAATTCTTTATATCATCTTCGGTGGTGTCGAACGAGCACATCCAACGAACCACGTTGGCAGCCTCGTCCCAATCGTAGAAGAAATAGTCGTTCAACAAGCCGGTCCATATTTCGCGGGGCAGCTGCACAAACACGCTGTTCACCTGCACGGGATACATCACCTTAACCTGGGGCACGTCCTTCAACGATTCATACAGCAGATGGGCCATCTGGTTGCTATGCATGGCATTGCGACGCCACAGGTCGGTAGTGAGATAGGCCTCGAACTGGGCTGCCACAAAACGCATCTTGCTGCATAGCTGCGACATCTGCTTGCGGCGATATTTCATATCCACATCCAGGGCCGGATTGAGTATCACGCAACTCTCGCCCATCAGCAAACCGTTTTTGGTACCGCCAAACGACAGGCAGTCAACGCCGCAGTCGGTAGTCATTTCTTTGAACGAGCAGCCCAATGCCACAGCGGCATTGGCCAGGCGCGCGCCATCCATGTGCAGATACATATCGTAGCTGTGGGCCAGGTCGGCGAGGGCCTTGATTTCGTCGAGTGTATATAAGGTGCCAAGTTCGGTGGACTGGGCAATGCTGATGGCTTTGGGCTGGGAATGATGCTCAAAACCAAAGCCATGCAACTGTGTGCGCACCAATTCGGGAGTGAGCTTGCCGTCGGGCGTAGGCACGGTGAGCAGTTTGCAGCCCACTATGCGCTGAGGGGCGCCACACTCATCCACATGGATATGCGCAGTGTCGGAGCACACCACAGCATGGTGCGAGCGGCACATGGCATCGATGCACAGTACATTGGCACCCGTGCCGTTGAACACAAAATACACACGGGCCTGACTGCCAAAAGTTTGCTTAAACAGCTCCTCGGTCCGTTTGCAGTATTCGTCGTCGCCGTAAGCCAACGCATGTTCCACATTGGCATCGGCTATTGCCTTCAAAATCTCGGGACTAATGCCCGAATGGTTGTCACTACCAAATCCACGTTTCATAGGTTTATAAGTTTATGAGTTTATGGAGTTATGAGTTTATTGGGGTTTCGACACTTCCCTATTACTTATCCATTGTAAGGAGGAATTCCTCGTTGTTGCGCGTGTGTTCCATTTTCTTCAGCAAACTCTCCATAGCCTCCAGGGGGGTCATGTCGGCCAGGAACTTGCGCAATACAAGCGTGCGGGAAAGGATATTTTTATCTTTCACCAGCAGATCGTCGCGACGGGTGCTCGAAGCCACCAAGTCGATAGCGGGATAGATGCGCTTGTTGGCCAACTTACGGTCAAGCTGCAACTCCATGTTGCCGGTGCCCTTAAATTCTTCAAAGATCACATCGTCCATCTTGCTGCCCGTCTCGGTGAGGGCGGTGGCAATGATGGTGAGCGAACCGCCGTTTTCGATATTACGTGCTGCGCCAAAGAAACGTTTGGGTTTCTGCAATGCGTTGGCCTCCACACCGCCCGAGAGCACCTTGCCGCTGGCAGGCTGCACGGTGTTGTAGGCACGAGCCAAACGGGTGATGGAGTCGAGCACAATCACCACATCGTGGCCGCACTCAGTGAGGCGCTTGGCCTTGTCCAACACAATGTTGGCAATACGTACATGGCGGTCGGCAGGTTCGTCGAAGGTGGAGGCAATAACCTCGGCCTTCACGCTACGCTGCATGTCGGTCACCTCCTCGGGTCGCTCGTCGATGAGCAGCACCATCAGATAAACATCGGGATGATTTTCGGCAATGGCGTTGGCCACCTCTTTCAGCAGGGTGGTCTTACCGGTTTTGGGCTGCGCCACAATAAGTCCGCGCTGACCTTTTCCGATGGGGGTGAACATATCGATGATACGCGTGGAGCGCGATTCGCCTTTATGACCCGTGAGCTTGAATTTCTCGTCGGGGAACAAGGGGGTGAGGGATTCGAAGGGCACACGGTCGCGGATTCTTTCGGGCGACAGGCCATTCACTTCTTCAATTTTCACCAGCACAAAGAAACGGTCGTTCTCGCGGGGAGGACGCACGCGGCCTCGGATCGTATCGCCAGGACGCAGACCATACTCACGCACAATATCTTTCGACACATAAACGTCGTCGGGCGAAGCCAGATAGTTGTAGTCGGACGAACGCAAGAAACCAAAGCCGTCAGGCGCCATTTCCAGCACACCCTCGCAAGCCACAACACCTTCGGTGTCGAATGGGAAAACGGGCTTGGGTTTCTTCTCCACCTCGGCATTCTCGCCTTCTTCTCCATCCTGAGCCTTGTTGAATTTTCGATTCTTCCTGTCGTATTTGTTGAATCTCTCACGTTTGAACAGTTCCGACGAGGCCTTGGCCATTTCTTCTACCGAGGCAGTCACCTCTTCGATGGTAGCGGGGGCTTCCTGCTCGCTGGTTTGGGCAGCGGGAGAGGCTACAGCCTCTTGCTCTTTTACTACGGGAGCCACCTCTTCAACGAGAGCCACTTCAGTCTCCATAGCGGCTGCCTTTTCCTCTACTTTCTCTTCCTCCTGGGCCTTGGTTTCGGCTTTTTTAGCGGTGGTTTTCTTTACCTCTGCTTTCTTGGCAGGCTTCTCTTCGGTGGCGTCCGCATTCTTCTTGGGGCGGCCACGGCGCTTCTTCACCTCCTCAGTACCTTCGGCAGGAGTTTCAACCTCTTCCTTCATGCGGATATATTTGCCGGTAGGGCTCATCACCTCGGGCACTACAGGCACGGTGGGGAACTCCAAATTAGCGATATTAATATCTAATGTGTCTTCAGATTTATTCTCCGAACTCTTAACTTCGCTCTCATCGGCACGATGGCTGCGCTTGTGCAGCTCGGGATTGTTGCGCGACGATTCGGCAATAGGCTTACGCTGAATGCGGGCACGCTTGGTGCGGGTGGCCTCTTTTTTGGCAACCTTTTTCTGCTCTTCCTGTTCTTTGGTGATGGCAGAAGGATTTTCCGACTGCAAAGTAATAATCTTGTAAATCAAATCTTGCTTTTCAAGACTTGGGGCATTGGCTATGCCCAATTCTTTGGCAATATTGATAAGTTCGATGTGGGCCTTGGCCTCTAATTCTGCTGCTTTATACATATCGCAAGCGTCTGTGCTTAGTGTTTTTGAAAAAAAGTAGTATCAATAAAATAATCTTGGAACGTACTGGGAATAAACGGATAACCACAAAAAATCAATCAATCCCAGCCGATTTTTGATGCCACAAAATTACAAAAAAAATCTAATATCGACAAAAAAATTTTGTTGATTGAACGAAAATGTGTAATTTTGCACAAAATTTAATGAAACAATTAATAACACTTAATTAAGTAATACACAATGAACATTCCCGAAAATTTAAAGTACACCCAGGACGATGAATGGGTACGCATCGAAGGCGAATTTGCTTATGTAGGTATCACCGATTACGCTCAGCACGAGCTTGGCGACATCGTTTTTGTTGACGTTGACTGCGAAGGCGACACCATCGAAGGTGGCGAGGCTTTCGGTAGCGTTGAGGCTGTGAAGACCGTTGCTGATCTTCTTATGCCCGTTACCTCTGAGGTTGTTGAGTTCAACACCGCTCTCGAGGATGCTAGCGCTATCAACAACGATCCTTACGGTGCTGGTTGGATCATCAAGGTTAAACCCGCCAACATGGCTGACATCGAGGGTCTCCTCGACGCTGCTGCTTACAAAGCAAAAATCGGTGCCTAATCGCCCTGTTTTTTTGACTTTTACGATAAAGGCTGCCTTATGGGCAGCCTTTATTTATACAATATTATATTTGTCTGCAAAAAAATCAGCGAACAATCTGCATTCTGCAATTTGCAACCCTCAATCACTTCCGCTGTAACTCCGTAGTACCTTCGCTCATTCTACGGTGTAGCTCCGTCGCTGCCGTCGAAGCATCAGCACAAGTTTTCCGCAACATCAACGACACTTATTGGGGAAGTCCTCGTCCCCCCGCTTTTGCCCCTCTCCCTAGCAAATCTCGGGCGTAATGGCCAAATTTCGCTCAGCTAGACCTATAAGACATTGGATATATTATATCAATATAATATAGTATTAAGCCGATATCTTTAAATTGCATGAATGGCTTAAATTACAGAATAAATATTGTAATTCACTTTTTTTTTGTATCTTTGCAGTCGGAAAATAACAATAATAAAAACATTATTTATTATGGAAATCAACATCACAGAACAAAATTTCGACGAAATCCTGGCCAACAATGCAGTTGTAATGGTTGACTTTGGCGCTACTTGGTGCGGCCCCTGCAAGGCTCTCGCTCCCGTGGTAGAGGAAATAGCTGGCGAATACGAAGGCCGTGCTGCCGTTTGCAAAGCCGATGTAGAGGAATGCCCCGCTATCGCTGCTCGCTTCCGCATCCGCAACGTTCCCACCGTGCTGTTCTTCAAGAATGGTGAGCTGAAAGACAAGAGCGTAGGCGGTGTGCAGAAATCCACTCTTACCGACAAGCTCAACGCCTTGCTTTAGTCGATAGCAATGGCCTTGGGTGGGCGCTATGAATAAAATTAATATCCCCATCTCAAAATTTTGGCCATTAGGGATAAGTATGTTTCAAGACTTAGAAAGATACAAGTCGCTGGACTTCTTTGCACGCCAGATAGTCGAAGGATTTATCACGGGCTTGCATAGAAGTCCTTTTCACGGTTTTTCGGTCGAATTTGCCGAGCATCGCCAATACACTACTGGCGAATCTACTCGCAATATCGACTGGAAGCTTTATGGCCGTACCAATAAGTTGTTCGTCAAACGTTTTGAGGAAGAGACCAACTTGCGCTGCCAACTGGTAATAGACCATAGCAGCTCGATGCTTTTTCCCCTTGAGCAGCACGGCAACATGCAGCAGCCCAACAAGATAACATTTGCATGCCAGGCCGCTGCGGTGCTGAGCGAGCTATTGGTGCGACAGCGTGATGCTTTCGGCCTTTCATTGCTGAGCGACGGAATAGACCTACAGACCGAATGCCGGAGCAGCCGTACACACCAACAATATCTGTTGCAGCTGCTCGAACAAGAGCTTAGGCAGCCACTCCCGTCCAAGGGCAACGACAAGGTGGCCATGCGCACAACCCATATTGCCGACGCCCTGCACCTGACGGCAGAAAAACTGCATCGCAGATCGCTTATCGTTATCTTTACCGACGCCCTTATCTCGGCCAACGAACACGATCCGCTGATGGACGCTTTGCGTCATTTACGGCACTGCAAACACGAGGTCATTCTCTTCCACACTTTGCATCATTCGCACGAAATTGACTTCAATTACGCTAATCGGCCAACCGAATTTATAGATTTGGAGAGCGGCCAACGGCTCAAAGTACAGCCCGCCGAAGTGGCCGAAAAATATCGCGAAAGGATGGTGGCGCAGACTGCCGAAATCAAACAGCAAGCTATCCGATATAGAATTGATTATCAGCAGATAGATACCTCGTTAGGCTTCGAGCAAGTGCTCCTCCCCTACCTCCTGAAACGAAGCAAGCATCAATAACGGTGCCATAAGGTTTTCAACTATTGTTGAAAACTTTTTTAGTTAAAAAAAGTGATATATATATAATTATTCAAATAATATTACTACTTTTGCAATCAGAAAATAAATATAAAATATATTAAATCACAATGAGTACAAGAAAGTATACCTTAGTCATTAACCCGGGTGCAACCTCCACCAAGGCTGCCATCTATGAAGGCGAGACCGAAGTATTTACCGAAACCCTTTCCCATCCTATTGAGGAAATCCAGAAGTTCCACGAAGTAGCCGACCAGTTCGACTATCGTAAAGGTGCTATCCTCGACATGGTTAAACGCCATGGCATTGGTACCGACGAACTTGCTATCGTTATGGGTCGTGGTGGTCTTACCCGCCCCTGTGAGAGCGGTGTTTACCGTGTAAACGACCTGATGAAGAAAGAGTGCCACGAAGGTATTCAGGGAAAACATGCCTGCAACCTGGGCGCTTTGATCAGCGATTCTATCGCTAGCGAAATCGGCCTCGACGCCGCTTACATTGCCGACCCCGGTATTGTTGACGAACGTCCCGAGTACGCAAAGATTTCTGGCCACCCCGTTTTCGACCTCGATCCCGAGCGCGAAGGTGTGATCTGGCACTGCCTGAACCAGAAAATGACTGCAAAACTTTATGCCCGCGAACTTGGCAAAAAGTATGAAGACCTCAACCTTATCATCGCTCACATGGGTGGTGGCGTTAGCGTAGGTGTTCACGAACATGGCCGTTGCGTTGAGGTGAACCGCGCTCTCTGCGGTCTTGGCGCATTCTCGCCCACCCGTTGCGGCAGCATCAATGCCAGCAAGCTTATCGAAGTGGCTACCTCCGGCAAATATACCGAGGCTCAGCTCAAGAAAATGGTCACCGCTGAAGGTGGTTTTGTGGCTTACCTTGGCACCAACGACGCTTACGAAGTTGAGAAGAAAGCTTTGGCCGGCGACGCAAAATGCCAGCTCCTCGTTGACGCTTTCTGCTATCAGGTGTCGCTGGAAATCAGCCGCCTCGCTTCCGTTGTGAAGGGCAAGGTTGACGCTATCCTCCTCACTGGTGGTATTTCCTACAGCAAACCCTGGATGCAGTCTATCATCGACCGCATCGAATGGATTGCTCCCGTTAAGGTTTACAAAGGTGAGAACGAAATGCTCGCTTTGGCTATCTGCGGTAAGGAAATCCTGGATGGCGCTACTCCTAAGGAGTACAAATAGTCAATATATAGGTATCAACCTGTTAACATAGACTACCATTCATAGATAGTCGCTACAAGTAACATTGTGGCGACTATTTATAATAAACATATATTACTATTAATCGATTTACACGGTAATAAATATTATATATGAAAAAGACTATCGTAATTGCCGCCGCTCTGATGCTTGGCGTTGGCGCCATGGCACAAAATGTGACTATCAAACGTGGCAAAGCTACCATGTCGGAAGCCGACTACAATGTGCTGAAACAGAAAGCCGAACTGTATGAGCAGACACAGAAGACGCTGAACGAGACACTGGAGGCCTATCAGAAACAGCAGACCTTGAACAACATGTATAAGCCCGTAGTGCTGAAAAGTTTCAACGACTCGGCTTCATACGCTATTGGTAAAGACATCTACCAAAACTGGTTGCAGCAGAATCTGGGCATCAACGGCGAGGCAGCAGGCCAGTCGATGATCGACGCTTACAAAGGCCAGAACCATTTTACCGAGGCTATCATGCGTCCGTTGCTCATGCGCTTCCAGCAAGAATTTGAGAAACGCCAGCGCGAAGAGCAGGAGAAGATGATGGCCGGCATGGACGACAATATTGCCGCCGGCAAGAAATTTATGGAAGAGAACGCCCTCAACAAGTCGATCTACACTACCAAGAGCGGCCTGCAATATAAAATCCTGAAGAAAGGTAACGGCATCAAGCCCAAGGCAACCGACAAAGTGCGCGTTCACTATACCGGCACCCTTATCGACGGCACCAAGTTCGACAGCAGCGTGGATCGCGGCGTTCCCGCCGAATTCCCTCTCAATCAGGTAATTCCCGGTTGGACCGAGGGCTTGCAACTCATGGACATCGGATCCAAATACATGCTCTACATTCCCTACAACCTTGGCTATGGTACCAATCCTGCCGGTGCTATTCCTCCTGGTTCTACCCTTATTTTCGAAGTTGAACTGCTGGATATTCTGAAATAATTAAGAATTAAGGGATAAGAATTAAGAATTATGAGCTTCAAAACTCCTAATTCTTAATTCTTTCTCAACCGAAACACACAACTTATATATTTGACTTCACAAAACTGCAACCACTCCCCCACTCTATCAACCAACAATCGCTAATCAACAATGAACACCTTCGGCTCCAATTTTAAACTAACCACGTTTGGCGAATCACATGGTGCTGCCATTGGTGGCGTTATTGATGGCTGCCCTGCAGGTGTGACCATCGACGAGGCCTTTATTGGCCAAGAACTGAAACGTCGTCGCGAGGGCGATACCCCTTCAGCTCAAACAACCTCACGCAAAGAAGCCGACAATATAGAATGGCTCAGCGGTATTTTTCAGGGCAAGACTTTAGGCACTCCTATCGCCTTTATGGTGCGCAACAACGACTGTCGTTCAGCCGATTACGAAGCGCTTAAAAATTGCTTCCGTCCGGGACATGCCGACTACACCTATCAGGAAAAATATGGCTACCGCGACCACCGTGGTGGAGGACGCGCATCGGGCCGCGAGACCGTGGCCCGCGTGATAGCTGGAGCTATAGCCAAGCAACTGCTCAAAGATCAAGGCATCTCATTTCATTCTTCGGTCAACGAATTCCTAGTCACATGCACCATCCTAGGTATTCCGGCCGGGGTTGGCGAACCTATTTTTGACCGACTTAACGCTCATCTGGCATTTGCCCAACTGTCAATACCTTCGGCTATGTCGTTCACCATGGGCGAAACACCCAGCAGCTGGCAACTGACCGATTTTGCCGACCAATGGAACGACCACGGAAAAGGCGATACACTAACCCGCACCAATCACTGCGGTGGCATTCAGGGCGGAATAAGCAACGGTATGCCCATCATCTTCCACGTAGGCTTCCATCGGCCAGTAACTCAACCCGATGGGATGATTTGTCGAAACGAGGATGCCTCGCTGCAACATGTGGCACCCCACGGCCGACACGATGCCGACCATAGTTCGCGGCTGCCGGTGATTGTGGAGAGCATGGCGGCTCTCACCATTGCCGACCTCATTAATCTGAAAAACAATCGATAATCAATTATACAAATACAATTTCAAAACATTATGACAAAGCGTCATTTCTCACTTACCTTTTTCTCTGCAATTTTCATCGCACTGATTTTTGCCGCTTGTGGCAACAAAAACAACATCACCATTGAAGGCACTTTGGAAAACGGTGCCGGAAAAACAATCTTCATTGAAGAGATGGCTCCCGAGTCGCGCATATTCATCGACTCTATCAAACTGGACAAGAAAGGTCATTTCAAGTTTGTTTACGACATGCCCTATAAGACTTTTTACAATGTGCATGTTTCTGATATCGACTATGTTATCGTTCTCCCCAATCCGGGTGAGAAAATAGAGATTACGGGCGACTACAACGCCTTCTCCACCACCTACCACCTTACCGGTTCCAGCGAGTCGCTATTGCTTTGGCAGCTGCAGGACTACTCCAACCAGGGCAGTCTCACGTTGAAAGAAATCGTTGATATCGACCAGAAGAACATGGAGCTTCTGAACAATGGCGAACTGTCGCAGTACGAGTTCGACGTGGAGCACAGCATCACCGATTCCATCTACCTTTCCACTTTTATGGACCAGCAGAAATATGTGGTCGATTTCATTCAGAACAACTTGGGTTCCCTTGCCACCCTCATCGCTCTGTACAAGCCCTTCAACAACCGCGCTCTTATCGACCCCTCCGATAGCTTTGAGTTCTACGAGGCAGTACTTGAAGGATTACAAGAGTCTATGCCCGATAACCCTCACACTGTCAGCTTCAAAAATCAAGTAATGCGTACTGGTTATCTCTATGCCCAGTAATAAATTATACTTTATCACCGATGCCCATCTAGGAGCCGGATCCGACTCGCTCGACCGCGAACGAGAGCTATGCTCCTTGCTGGACATGATGAAAGTGGATGCCGCCATGATAGTCTTTTTGGGCGATATGTTCGACTTCTGGTTCACCTATCGTTATGTCGTTCCCAAAGGCTTTGTGCGCCTACTTGGCAAGATGGCCGAGCTCTCCGATGCCGGAATCGACCTGCATTTCTTCATCGGCAACCACGATATGTGGCTCTTTGACTATCTGCCCAGCCAGATGAAGATCGCCATGCACTCCGACCCCGAGACGCTGATGTTCGACGGCAAGAAATTCCTTGTAGGTCATGGCGACGGATTGGGACATCTTGACAAACAATATGATATCATCCGTTGGATATTCCGCAACAAAACCAATCAGTGGCTTTTTGCCCATGTGCCTTCCGGCCTTACATTCGGCATTGCCAATGCTTGGAGCCATCGCAGCCGCCGTGGGCATATCAAAAAGAATCCCAAGATCTTTGAATACCAGGGCGACGACCGCGAAGGCATAGTCATCTACTGCAAGCAACAACTGGAGCTACAACATATCGACTACTGTGTCTTTGGTCACCGGCATACTCCGCTAGTGCGCGATTTGGGTGGCGGAAGCACCTATGTCAACGTGGGCGATTTTCTAATCAACCGCAGTTATGCAGAATATTGCGACGGCAAGATTGAGGTAAAGAAATGGATAAGATAACAAATCACAAGTTATTACAACACAATATTAAACACTATGAGAAAAATCCTTATACCACTCTTAGCATTAGCCTTTGCCGCTTGTGGTACCCAGCCAACAAACACCAATGACAACAACCTATCGCAAATGACCCAAGAACTGATTCTTTCCCGTCGCAGCATCCGCCAATACACCAGCCAACCCATTAGTCGCGACACCCTGCAGCAGATACTCAACTGCGGCATCAATGCCCCCAGCGGACGCAATCTGCAGGCTTACGAAGTACGTGTGGTTGACAATGCCGAGATGCTGAAAAACATCTCTGCTGCAGTGCTTCTGGACAATCCCGACGAGCGCAACACCAACGGCAGCATTTTCTTCGACAGCAAATGTGTTGCCTTTCTTGCCCACGACACAAGCTACGACATGTCGCAGGTTGACTGCGGACTTTTGGGCGAGAATATCGTGTTATCGGCCTGGTCTATGGGCATAGGCTCCTGCTGTGTAGCCCATCCTGTACGCATGATGAAGGAGAGTCCCTCCTGCGCTCCCTATATCAAACAACTGGGCTTCAGCGAAGGCTACAACCTGTTGTACGGCATCGTGTTAGGCTATCCGGCCGAGAAACCCGACGCCCGTCCGCGCCGCAACGACAAAGTGCAGTTTATCAACTAGAAAAAGTCTGCCACAGAAACCCCTATTGACTGTAAGATAAATTAAAAGTCGCTATATCAGTTTTTTTTCGTATTTTTGCATATTGAAATAATATAATAAATAATGGGAAGAATTCTTGCAATCGATTATGGTATAAAGCGTACGGGCATTGCCGTCACCGACCCCAATCGCATTATTTCCACGGGACTTACCACGGTAAACACCCCTTTGCTGATCCAATTCTTGCAGGACTACTGCAAAAATGAGTGCGTGGACATCTTTCTTGTTGGCGAAGCAAAGCATCTTGACAACACCCCTTCGGAGTCGATGAAATACATCGAACCTTTCGTTGCCAAACTTGCCGAACTTTTCCCCGACAAAGAGATTGCCCGTATCGATGAACGCTTCACTTCCAAGATGGCCTTCCAAGCCATGATCGATGGCGGATTGAAAAAGAAACAGCGCCAAAACAAAGCCATGATCGACCAAGTGAGTGCCACCATCATGTTGCAGAACTATCTCGACAGCGCTGCCTACAAAGCATTGAAATAAACAAATAAGAAATGATATACCCAATTATCGGCCTCGGCCACCCCACGCTGCGCAAAATCGCGCAACCTATCGACAAAGATTATCCCGAACTTGACAAGCTCATTGCCGACATGTACGAAACCATGTACGCCGCCGACGGTGTAGGTCTGGCAGCTCCACAAATCGACCTCAACATCCGTGTGGTTGTGATCGGCTTCCGCCCCTACGACGAAGCCACCGACACCTATGGTCCTGAGAGCGAAGAGCATACCTTCATCAATCCCGAAATTCTTGAGTTTGTTGGCGAAAAAGAGTATTTCAACGAGGGTTGCCTTAGTGTGCCCGGTATCCACGAAGACGTGCTCAGAACCGAAGGCGTGAGAGTGCGCTGGTACGACGAGAAATGGCAGCTGCACGAAGAAGAACTGCACGGCATGCTGGCCCGTGTTGCACAACACGAAATTGACCACCTTGAAGGCAAAGTATTCACCGACCGCCTCAGCGCTCTGCGCAAAACCATGATCAAGCGCAAGATCTCCGATGTTGTCGCCGGCCGCTTCCGCACTTCTTACCGCATGAAAATGAACAAGAAATAATTACGCATACCACTAATGAAAAAGATTTTTCTTACTCTGTTAGTCGCCTCCGCAATGCTTGTTGCTTGTGGTCCCAATCGTGAGGAATTAGTTAATCAAATTCAAGATTTTGAGGATTCCGTATTTGAGTCGGCCATTGGCGCCGACCCTGAGGTAGCCGACCAACTAACAAAGATGTATGTTGACTTTGCCGACAAATACAGCAACGACACCCTGGCACCCGAATATCTGATGAAAGCCGGCGAGGTGCAGAGCAATGTGCTGCACACCCAGCAAGCCATCGAGCTCTTCGACCGCGTCATCAACAACTATCCCCAGTTCGAAGATGTGCCCATGTGCTATTTCTTAAAAGGCAATGCATACGACCTCAACTGCATGTATGAGCAGGCCAAGGAAGCCTATCAGGAGTATCTCAACAAATACCCCACCCACTTCATGGCCGAACAAACACGCCTCATGCTCCCCCATGTGGGACAAACACCCGAGGAGATGTTTGCCGAAATCATTGCCAACGCCAACGACTCTATTATTGCCACTAACAAATAATTAGTTATCAATGGATATCATCAACATACTCCCCGACAGTGTTGCCAACCAAATTGCTGCAGGCGAAGTGGTCGATCGACCCGCTTCGGCTGTCAAGGAGTTGTTGGAAAATGCCCTGGATGCCGGTGCTTCCAAAATCCAGCTTATCGTAAAAGATGCCGGACGCACCCTCATTCAGGTTATCGACAATGGATGTGGTATGAGCGACAGCGATGCGCGACTCTGCTTTGAGCGCCATGCCACATCCAAAATCCACAAGGCCGACGATCTTTTCGCCATCCATACCATGGGTTTCCGTGGCGAGGCGCTGGCATCCATCGCAGCCATTGCCCAGGTTGAGCTCAAAACACGTCAGCACGACAACGAGCTTGGCACCCAAATTAATATCGAAGGGTGCGACATCAAGTCGCAGGAATCCTGCAGCTGCCCTGCCGGCACATCCTTGGCTATCAAGAATCTGTTTTTCAACGTTCCGGCCCGCCGCAATTTCCTCAAGAAAGACAGTGTTGAACTGAGCCACATCGAAGAAATATTCAAACGTGTGGCTTTGATCAACTACCACACCGACTACACCTTCCATAGCAACGGTCGAGTGCTCTACGACTTGCACGGCGGCAACTTTGCCGAACGTATCAGTCAGATCTTTGGCCATAGCTATCGCGAACGCCTCTATCCCGTGGAAGAGAACACCGATATCGTAAAGATTCACGGATATGTTTCCAAGCCAGAATTTGTACGCAAATCGCGTGGCGAGCAATACCTCTTCGTCAATCATCGCTTCATCAAGCACCCTGCACTCAGTGCCGCTGTGGAAAAAGCCTATGCCGAGCTCATTCCCGACCGGCACTACCCCAGCTACTTCCTCCACTTGGAGGTCGATCCCTCGCGTATCGATATCAATATCCACCCCACCAAGACCGAGGTGAAATTCATCGACGAGCACGCCTTATTCGCCATCCTTCGCGCTGCCACAAAAAAAGCTTTAGGTCAATTCAGCCTAGCTACCGAACTAGAATTCAACCCAATCAATGAGGTGGATTTTGCCCCCGCTCCTTCGGGCTATATCCCCCAACAACCTACAGTCAACTACAACCCCGACTACAATCCCTTCCAATCCACCGCTCCCAAGGCAGCCCCATCAGGCCACGCACACTCATCCTCCTATGGCAACCAACCAAAAAATAGTCAATGGACTTCTTTCTTCGACCTGAAGAAAGAATCCGATGCCGAAACTACGCCTGCCCCTTCACCCACACAGCTCACTCTCGACCAGCTGAGCACCCCGCAAAGCGCCCCGGCTTCGCCCTGCATGCAGGTCAAAAACCAATTCATAGTCAGCGTTATGCCCTCCGGACTTCTCATCGTTGACCAACATGCCGCCCACGAGCGCATCATTTACGAGCGCCTTTGCAACCGCCATCAATGTGCCAATGCCCAGCAGCTGCTCTTCCCGGTCAACTGCCAGTTCTCACCAGCAGATGCCGACATCTTCAACGAACTCCTGCCCGACCTTAAACAATATGGATTCGAAATTGGATCCATCGGCCAGACTACTTTTGTTGTCACCGCCACCCCGCCCGATATCTCCGATAGCGAATTGCAGCAGATATTCGACCAAATGCTGGTGGAATACAAAAGTGCTATGATTCAGAAATTTGCCGACCGCCATCAGTGTCTCTGCCGTTCCATTGCCCGCCACACGGCTGTCAAAGTAGGCACCGTGCTCCAGCAAGCCGAAATGCAACAATTGGTGGCCGACCTCTTCTGCTGCCAAATGCCTAGCATGAGTCCTTCTGGCCAAAAAACCATGACCATTGTCCAACCCGAAAATTTATTGAACTAACCCATAACAAGCCATTTTTATGACAGAGTATCAACCCCAAGGTTTTCGAATGCTACCAACGGTAGTGAAAAATCTGCTCATCATCAACCTCATTGTTTTCCTGGCCACTATGGTCTTGGAGCAGCGTGGCTATGCCAACATCACCTCCATGTGTGCGCTCAACGCCATTCCCACTGGTCGCTTCCGAGTCTGGCAGCTGTTCACCTATATGTTCATGCATGCCAACTTCTCGCATATCTTATTCAATATGTTTGCCTTGTGGATGTTTGGCTATGTGCTCGAGAACTATTGGGGCTCACGCCGGTTCTTGTTCTATTACATCGTCTGCGGCATAGGTGCCGGACTTTGCAATATTCTTGTTCCTGGCTGGTTCCTTACCGTTGGCGCATCGGGTGCCGTGTTCGGAATCCTGTTGGCCTTTGGCATGATGTTCCCCAACGAGCGCATCTACCTCTATATCCTTATGCCCATCAAAGCCAAGTGGTTCGTTATTGGATATGCCGCCCTTGAGTTGTTGGAAGGCCTCTTCCGTGCCGACGGCATTGCGCATTTTGCCCACCTTGGCGGTATGCTCTTTGGCCTCCTGCTCATCCTCTATTGGCGCAAACACCCCTTCTCCAGATTCTAAGGTCTGATCTCCGCCACTCATCCCCTCCCCAACTCGCATCGTTGCCCCCTCCTTACTCTAAATAAAAAAACTTACTTCATCGCAAACAATAATTCAAAGCAATCATCGTTATCCTTATTGAAAAACCAATAACCCGATAACGATGATTGCTTTAATGCTACTCTTGCTCTCCAAGATTCTCAATCGTGGCATCCAATGCCGTCCCGCACTGCAGCAGGTTGACGAAGCCTGGCAGTATGTCAACAGTCAAGGTATGAACACCTCCATCTGCATCCTTATCGACTACTCCTTGCCTTCGGGATGCAATAGGCTATGGGTGTGGGATTTCGACGATGAGGAAGTTATCTTCGAATGCCCCGTTGCCCATGGTCGGGGGCGGGGCAACATTCCGCGCGGGGTGGCCCATTTCAGCAATGCCGAAGGCTCCTGGCTCAGTTCGTTGGGCAAAAGTCGCATTGCCGAGCGCTATACGGGCCGCTTCGGCACCAGCTATCGCCTCGACGGACTAGAATCCACCAACAGCAACCTCCGCCCTCGCTGCGTGGTGATGCATGCCTACCACACCGTCCCACCCAAACCTATCTTTCCCCTACCCAGCGGCCGTAGCAAAGGCTGTGTAATGGTGGCAAAACGCAATATGGAAATCCTCGACCAAATCCTACAAAACCGCTCCAACGTCCTCCTTTACACTTATTCTAATTAAAAAATAAAAGTGGAAAGTGCAACTCACCGCGTCAGCCATCACGCTTCACTCTTCACTATGAAGAATTAGTGGTTTTAATATTAGATTCAACTCCGCCACTGAGTTTTTATATATAATCTTAGCGTGAGGGTAGCTCCACTGTAGCTCCACTGTAGCTCCGCTCGTGAGATCTATAAAAGCGGGCTTTTCAGCCCTGCTTCTGTGCAGGCTCTTAGGTGGAGATTTTGGAGGTTGTAGGGTTGTGCGAAAATGGTTTTTCTGCTCAAATGGATTGTA
>JAKSMO010000045.1 GCA_024400545.1 Bacteroidales bacterium
TTTTCATTTTCCTTTTTTTTGTGGAAAATGTGTCAAGTTATTTCCGTATAAGACATTTACTTTTTCTGATTGAGGACTGCAATAGTTTCACGGAGTGCCGTAATAAGATCATCTTTATCGGCTAGTCTTTCATGTAGGTGATTTATAATTAGTTGCGGGTCTTCCTGCGGGTCGTAAATATGCTTGGCGGTGGTAACGGATTCGCCATAAAGCATTGAACCACGGCCAGTTAGCAACCAATCGAGATTTATCTCGGGG
Source organism: Bacteroidales bacterium (assembly GCA_024400545.1). GTDB lineage: Bacteria > Bacteroidota > Bacteroidia > Bacteroidales > P3 > Colimorpha. The sequence goes on from JAKSMO010000045.1 coordinate 259, forward strand.
AAATTTTCAGCAATTTTCTGTAAACTTGTACTAGTAATGCTGGTATTTTCATTCAAAACTTTGCGGATGCTGCCCTCGGATATGCCACATTTTTTTGCAAAAGATAAAATGCTAACATCTTTATAATTAATAAACTGCTTTAGTCTGGTATTCATAGTTTAAATTTTTTTTCTCTTTTGTGTTTGTGAAATCCGAAAATTTTTGTGTATCTTTGCGTTAAAAATTACGAGTGAAAAGTGGTGCAAAGATACGAAATATTTTTGACATATTGGATTTACAAAAGATAAAGCGGACTAGAATTGATAGAGAAGGCTGAGCTTGATGGAATAGATAAGGTGCCCTGTTATGCTTATTGTGTTGCACTTGTCGAGAATCTGAAAGGGGGCAGATGGCAAGGCTGATGAGATGCATAACACTAGTATGCTTGGCATACTGCAGGTGCGTAAACCTAAAATGCTTTCTATATCTACCGCGAAAGACGCAAAAGGCGCGAAATGTTGTTTGTCTACTACACTGGTGTTTTGATGGCATAAAGCCATTGAAATTCGCGAAAATGTAGTTTTGCAAGCAAAACTTTGGGCAGTCGCATTGGCGGCGTTCATGAAAATTTGGCTACTTTTTATCTGCAGCGTTAAATGCTGGAAAGCAAATATTGTTCGCTGATTTCGCGGTTGATTTCAAGGTAGTTGTCAGCGAGGTGTGCGATACCTTGGTAGGGGGGGTGGACTGAGATTTGGGGATGAGTGTGCGGGAGAGGGTTAGAAGGCTGCCATACTTGGCGAGGCGGAAAAGGTGGCTGAAAACTTGAGTATTGAACTGGAGTAGACTTTTACAATTTTACAATTTTACAAATTTGATTTTTTTATCTACCGCGAAAGACGCAAAAGGCGCGAAATATTGTTTGTCTACTACACTGGTGTTTTGATGGCATAAAGCCATTGAAATTCGCGAAAATGTAGTTTTGCAAGCAAAACTTTGGGCAGTCGCATTGGCGGCGTTCATGAAAATTTGGCTACTTTTTATCTGCAGCGTTAAATGCTGGAAAGCAAATATTGTTCGCTGATTTCGCGGTTGATTTCAAGGTAGTTGTCAGCGAGGTGTGCGATACCTTGATGGGTGATGAGGGGTTAAACTTTTTGGATGAGTATGAGGGCGAAGGATGGAGCGATGCCATACATGGCGAAGCGGAAAGGATAGCCGAAAAGTTGGGTATTGAGCTGGAGTAAACTTTTACAATTTTACAAATTTACAATTTTACAATTTTATTTTTTGATAAGCCACTTGTAGTAATGCGGGTGGCTTATCGTTTTACTGATACTGGTAAAATGATATCAATTTCGTGACGTTACGAATATGTGTCGTGTAAGATGCCAAAAAAGGGGTGTAAATGGTGGGGAGTGAGGAATGGGGAATAAGGAGTGAATGGTGGTCGGTGATGGGAGGCTGCCGCACCCCCAGGTCACTGATCACCATTCACTGATGAAAGATTGCAATAAAAATCAAATCAACCGGAACAGGTTGTTATTTAGAGAACATGATTTTTTCGCTGTTGAACATTTTGGCGAGGGCTATTACAGCACCAATGGTGTAGATGATGTTGGCCGAGATGGTGATGATAAGGGGCAGCAGCTCTACCTTGAAGGAGAAGACCGAGGCCATGCATTGAGCGCTGTTGTAGACAGGAATGAGATAGAGCAAAGGCGATGAGGGCGAACCAATCATGGGGGTGAGGGCGGCCAGCATGATGAAGAGCATGAGGGGCGTGATCATGGTGCCGGCCGACTTTACATCTTTGGCCCAGGCAGAGAAGATGCTGATGGCCGAAATGATGATGAGCACGGTGCTGACGATGAGGAGGAAAATGAGTGCAAAGTGGGATGTTTGGTAGGGGAGGGCAAGGTTGAGCTGGTCGGCTTCTTCGGCGCCAATATTCAACATTTTGGGGAGCGAAAGAATGATGCCGAGGAAGCTGGAAAGGCCGCTGAGGAGAGCAAAGCAGGACAGGCTGATGATTTTGCCCAGGGCCAGCTCGCTGCGCTTCATGGGGGTGACGAGCAGGGTGGCAATGGTGCCGCGCTCTTTTTCGCCGGCAATGGCAGTGGGAGCCACAGCCATGCTGCCCGAGAAGAGAAGCATGATGATGAGCATGGGGATTAGGTTGCCGAGGAGGTCGCCAAGCTCGTCTTCATCGGAGGTGCCTAAGTTGGCCTCATATTCGTAGTAAGCGGTGGAACGCACCTCTTGCAGTGAGTCGAGCAGGTGCTCCTCGTCGGCGGTGAGAGGCGAGATGAATTCGGTCTTTTGCTGTTCGTCCTTGGCTATTTCTTCTTGCACTTTGTCGCCCAAGAATGAGCCCATGAGAGTGTATATGACATAGATGAGCAAGCCAGGCATAATGACAGAGGTAAACACCAGAGAGCGGTCGCCAAAGAAACGGGCAAACTCTTTGCGGATGATAGTGCCAACATTGTTTTTCATTCTTGGTCTCCTTTCAGTTCTTTATAGATTTCAAAAAAGCGGTCTTCAAGGTTCTTGCCCTGGCATACGGCCTCCAGGGTGTCGCAATGGGTGAGCTTGCCGTCGATGATGATGCCCACACGGTCGCAAAGACGTTCGACGAGACTGAAGATGTGGGTGGAGAGGATAATGCTTTTGCCCTCGTCCTTGAGCACCTGAAGGAAGTCGGTGACAGTGCGCGCGGTGAGCACATCGAGGCCGTTGGTGGGTTCGTCGAAGATGATGATGTCGGGGTTGTGAACCAGCGAGATGACGATGCTCACCTTCTGCTTCATGCCGGTGGAGAGATTGGCCACCTTGACCTCGGCAAACTTGTCGATGCCGAAACGCTGGAAGAGGGTCTTCTTGCGGGCGGCTGCGGTGGCAGGATCAACGCCGTGGAGGTCGCTGAAGAAGTTGTAGAGATAGTTGGGGGTGAAGAAGTCTTCAAGCTTCAGTTCGCTGGTGAGGAAGCCGATTTTGGAGCGTACCTGCTCGGCTTGCGACACGATGCTGCAGCCGTCTACCCAGGCGTTGCCCTGATCGGGTTTGATAAGGGTGGCAAGCATGCGCAGGGTGGTGGTTTTGCCGGCACCGTTGGGACCAAGGAGGCCGAAGATTTCGCCACGGTAGGCGGTAAGAGAAAGATTGTCGACAGCCACCTTGTGAGAGGAATGGGTGTGCTCGATCTTTTGTTGTTTTTTAGAAAGGGTGAAGGTTTTGCTGATGCCTTCGACTCTTAGGATTTCTTCCATATTGTTGATTTGTTTAATTGCTTGGTTGTTTAGGGGTTGGGTTGTTGGATTTGGGACGATAAGTAAGGGCGATAATGATGTTGAGCGTTAGCATTACGGCGAAACCGGCCAGCCCGGTGAAGCCGCACAAGAGTTCGTCGAAACCGGAGAGCAACACCACGGCCAAGCCTGCGGTGGCATTTATTGCGCCATGGGCGATGGCGGCCGCGATTACCGAGCCTGAGCGCTCGCGCAGATACATGAGTATGGGCGAGACCAGCACACACATGCCCACCATCATAAAGATGCCCAAGACGGGGTGGCTGGGGTAGTTGTGTCCCATTAGGATGAGGGGGGCATGCCAAAAGCCCCAGATGATGCCGATGAGAATGGATTTTTTCCAGAAGCCCAGGGTGTGGAGTTCATGAGCAAGGAATCCGCGCCATGCCACCTCTTCGCCAAAAGCAAAGAGGCAATTGATGGTGATGCTGGCCATGAGTGCGCTGAGTAAGGAGATGCCAATCACTGCCCAAGGACTAATGGAGAGACCTTTTTCGGCAAAGGATTCGATGCTTTGGTTCATGAGGTCGGTGTGCAGGCTGAAATCGACTCCCGGCATCAGTGACGAAGCCAGCACGACAACGAAGCTCAAAAGGGGCATGCCCAACCACGCGACAAACCACCAACGATTGATTTTGAACTTGATGCCGCAGCCGGCAAAAGGTTTGTCTTTGGAGAGGAGTGAGGTGATCCATACAGATAGGAGCGGAATGAACATGTAGGCGCTGGCGAAGAGGCTTCCGATGGGAGAATCGTATTGCAGTCCGGAGAAATAGAAGCCGGCAGCTGCCGCAATGCTGATGGCAAAGCAAAGGAGGGTGAAGATGATGGTCTTTTTCATTGTCGGTTATTGATTGCTTTCGTTGATGTTTTTGTTGTCTTTATAGATGCGAATGTGAGTCCAAATGATTAAAGCTATTAAGATAGGAATGGCGATTATGGATGCGATGCCTGCCACCATCCAATAAAGCGACTCGTGCGCGAGATTGTCCATCAGATTGCCACCAAAGAGTTGGGAGAACCACAGTGTTAAGCATCCAAAGAGGATAAATCGGCGGCCGAAAGGGTCGTTGACGGCTTTGCTTTTCCAACCCCATTTGTGATCTTTCCAATGGTAGCCGTATTGTCCATTCAGTTGGGGGAAATAATTCACTATAGCGCATGACGCACAGCTGATTATTCCGGCTATCAGCTTAGACCATATTTCGATATCGGTACAGTGGGACAGTATCAAGCGAATGAAGCAGTACAGCAGCGTTATCGCCGACAGGGCTGAGAGAACAATAGAAATATTCTTGCGGGTTTCGATATTCATTCTTTTTCTTTCTTTTTGAGAGTGCGCTTTGCTTTCTTGAGTGCCTCGGAGAGAATCCACTCAATCTGGCCATTGGTACTGCGAAATTCGTCAGCAGCCCATTTTTCAATGGCATCGTAGACTTCGGCGTCGACTCTTAGTGCAAAGGATTTTTTCATGGCTATTATCTAACAAAGGTGGATTCTTAACAATAAAATCCACCTAATTCAGATGCGGGTCTAGTACAGGCTTCCGGTGTTGACTACAGGGCTGGCGCTCTCGTCGGCGCAAAGCACCACCAGAAGGTTGCTTACCATGGCGGCTTTGCGTTCTTCGTCCAGCTCAACGATATGGTCTTCACTCAGTTTTTTCAGTGCAAGGTCGACCATGCTTACGGCACCCTCAACAATCTTTTCGCGGGCGGCAATAATGGCATCGGCCTGCTGGCGGCGCAGCATGACGCTGGCAATTTCGGCAGCGTAGGCCAGGTAGTTGATGCGTGCTTCGACCACTTCGATGCCGGCAATGTTCAGGCGGCTGCGCAGCTCGTCTTCCAGTCGGTTGTTGATTTCGTCACTGCCGTTGCGCAGGGTTACTTCGTCGGTGGTGCTGTCCATGTTGTCATAGGCATACAGCCCGGCCACATGGCGCAGGGCAGCATCGCTCTGTACGCTTACAAAACTATCGTAGCCTTTCAGCTCCTGCTTGTTCTCGCCGGTCTGGGTGGCTGGTTTGGCATCGATATCAATGTCGAAACAAGCTTTGTAGGTGTCTTTGATTTTCCATACCAGCACGAGTCCAATCATGATAGGGTTGCCGTTTTTGTCGTTCACCTTGATTGGGGGTACGTCCATGTTGCGGGCGCGCAGCGAAAGGCGTTTCTTGCCAAAGAAGGGGTTCACCCAAAAGAAACCGGTGTCGGTAACGGTGCCGCTGTATTTGCCGAAGAAAGTCATCACACGGCTCTGGTTGGGCTGGATGGTCATAAAACCAACGCAATGAAGAATATAGATGAAAAAGAACAGACATCCGCATATGATGGGCAGGGCTATCCAGCCTGTGGGGTTATCGGCAGTGCCCATGATGGGGAGCGATGCCATTTTGATGATGGCCAATACGAATACTACCAGCATTACGATATTGATGGCCAGATGCAGGAAGCCATTGTTGGCTGCGGTCATTTTTCTAGAAAATTCTTTTGTTTCCATAATTGTTATTCTTGTTTTATTGATTTGTTGTGTTATTTGTTTTGATATTGTTTTGATATCATTTTGCAAAGGTACGCACTTTTTTTTATTCGTGCAAAAAAAATTTTTTGTATCTTTGCATCCTAATTCGGCTAATGCGCCGCTATTTATTGACTAATAATATCATACACTTATGAAAAATAATTTGATTATTTTGTTTGCTGCATTGCTATACTTGCTGCCCAAAAGCGCGATTGCACAGTCGGCCGAAGCCGATTCTATCGATGTTTTGCATTATGATCTGACATTGGATATGGGCAGAATGGTCTCGCGACAGATGTGCGCTACGGCCGAGATTACATTTGTGCTTACCCGTTCGTGCAATGAGGTTGCCTTCGACATTATCTGTGATACATTGCGAGGTGTAGCCATCGACGGGCAGGCTGTAGCCGATTATGATTACAGCCAATCGGCCGCATTGGTTCGCATTCCCCTCGTGGGCGGCCAGGCCGGCGACACCCACACGGTTGCCATAGGGTATACCAGCAGCGGCAGCGTGGAGAATTATGGATGGGGCGGATTGCACATGGACAATAATATATATTATACATTAGGAGTTGCCTTTCAGGTTTACCCCCATAACTTTGGCCGCAGCTGGTTCCCCTGTCGCGACAATTTCTACGATAAAGCCACCTACAGGCTGACCGTGACGTCTAAGCCTGGGTGGAGCTCCATCTGCAGCGGTATGAAGGTGAGCGAAACCGCCCTTGACGATGGGGGAAATACTATTGTATGGGAAGTGAGCGAGCCAACCCCGACGTATCTGGTGTCGGTGTCGTCGGCCAACTGGCACATAATCGAGCGCGACTACCAGGGCGAGTACGGTAGCTATCCTGCCATCATAGGCTTCACCACCCATGATAGCACACAGGTATATGAGGCCTACCGCATACTTGAGGATGTTATACCCATGTATGAGCGCTGTTTCGGTCCATACCGTTGGGGTAGGGTAGGATATATCTCCACTCCCCAGGGGTCGATGGAACATGTGCAGAATATCGGCCTTGTTTCGGTTTGCATGGCCTCCTCAGAGCAGAAATGCCAGATGACCATGTGCCATGAACTGGGCCATGCGTGGTTCGGCAACCTGCTCACTTGTGCCACCGTGGGCGATATGTGGATTAATGAAGGAGGCGCCTCGTTCTGCGAAGAGGTGGCTGCTGAGGCCGCTTTCGGCAAAGAGGCTGCAGACGATTATTATCAAACAATGCTGCTTCGCGTGCTCCGCTCCGCCCATATTGACGATGGCGGGTACCTCTCCCTCCACGATATGCCTGAGCGCATCACATACGGCACCACCACTTATCAGCAGGGGGCTATGGTATGGCATTCGCTTCGCGGGTATCTGGGCGACTCAGTTTTCTACAGCTGCCTCCAGCGGCTTTTCGACCGCTGCGCTTTCGGCAACATAGGAGCCGAGGCTTTGCGCGACAGCTTGAGTTTGTATAGCGGCATCGACCTTACCGGATTTTTCGATTTCCATGTATTCCATCCCGGCTTTGTAGACTATTCCGTTGACCAGTTTGCCATTAATGGCAATCAGGCTCAGGTGACTTTGCGGCAGCTGCTTCGCGGCACCACCCACTATGCTTTCGGTAACCGAGTGCCGCTCACATTCTTCTCGGCCGATCGCTCCAGCCGCAAGGATGTGATGATGGCTTTTGACGATAGTGTGGCCACCCAAACCTTCGACCTTCCATTCTCGCCCCGATTCATGTTTGTTGATTACGACCACCAGCTTTCTGATGCCTGCACCGATGATACCATGAATTTTTCGCAGCGAGGCGTTACCGATATGCCTCATAGCTATAGCAAGATTTATATTTCGAAGGTGGCCGAAACGCCAGGGGCCTGGCTGCATGTGGCTCACCATTTTGCCCATCCTACCGGCGACACCATCGAGGGCATCGTCCGCATGGCCGACCGCTATTGGAGCGTACAGGGAAATATACCGGCAGAATGCAATGCCGTGGGTCGCTTCCTGTATAATCAGGGGAGCAACGGCGCCAGTGGTGCCTCCTTTATTGATGAGGGTTTCTACGAACATCGCAATACGCTCGACTCTATTTGCCTGATGTATCGTCCCGATGCAACTCATTCGTGGATGCCTGTTTCGCGTCAGCGCACCTCTGCTAGCACCATTGCCAGCGGCCATTTCACCTATCCCCTTGCTTGTGGCGAATATACCCTTGCTGTAGCCGATCCGGCAATGCCGTTGGGCATTGCCAGCGCAGAGGGTCAGGGCGTAGAACTAACTGTTTACCCCAATCCAGCCGTCCATGGCGAATTTACCATTGACCTGGGTGCTTATGACCAAAAATTCAATGTCGAAATTATCGACACCACCGGCAGAAAAGTGCTCCAGAAGAAGTCGTTGCACAGCGGCGATAAGGTGCGCCATAATCTGCCTGCTGGAACATATATTTTGCTAGTTAAAAATAATTTCTTATCTTTGCAGTCGCAAATAATAGTACAATGAAAAAAATTAAATCTGTTTTACTGATAGTTATGCTTTTTGCCGCCACCACTGTGTCGGCTCAGTTTACTCAGGATCGCCCCAATGTTGAATATATGTTCAAGGTTGAGGCTGGTTATCTCCACAATGTAGGCAACTATGGCCAGGCATCCAACAACAGCGGCGGCAACACCAGCCCCGATGCCTCCAACAGCTACAATCTTCGCGACCATGAAGAGGCTTTCGGCCTCAACATCATCAATGGTATCAATATCAGCCAGGACTTCTTCCTTGGCGGCGGTTTGGGCTACAGCTATTGCATGCCCCTTTATCAGGGCAATGAAGGCCTTGAGGCCAGCCACATGGGCCAAGTGTTTGTTGATATGGATTTCCGTCCCGTCGAAGCCGACTGGGCTCCTATGGTGGGCGCACGCTTGGGTGGCAGTTTCCTGATGAACAACAACAACTATGGCACTACCATGAGCCCCTATGTTGAAGTTTACGCCGGATTGAACTGGTTTTACGACCATGCCCTCCAGCAGATGGATCGCAATTATCATGCCTGGTTTGTCGAAGCAGGCATCGTTCTCCAGCAGCAAACCATCTTTATCCCCGTCCGCGTGGGCTGGCGTTGGTAGTTCAAGGGGCCTAAGCAGTTTGATATTTTTTCCTCACCGATAAATCATCAACCCTTGGAAAGCACTCGTCAACAGAAAATATCGCGCCTCATCCAGCAGGATTTGGGTGACATCTTCCTGCGTGAGATGAAGCCTGTGCTGGGCAATTCGCTCATCACCGTTACCGGAGTCCGTATTTCGCCGGACCTCTCCATCGCCCGCGTGCATATCAGCATCATGCCCATCGGCGAAATCCCTGCCTATGGCAATCGCCAGGCCGAACCTGCCACTAAACAGGGCATCATCGATGCCATCCTCACCTTTGCACCCGACATCCGCCGCCGTCTCGGCAACCGCGAAGGCAAGCAGTTGCGCATCATCCCCCAGATTGATTACTATCTCGACGACTCGCTTGATTATGTCGAGCGTATCGAAGAATTGCTGAAGAAGTGAATCTGCACCTCTTTATAGCACGTCGATACTTCTTTTCGCGCAAGCAGAAGACTGTTATCAATATCATTTCGTGGATTTCACTCACCGGAATCGCAGTCAGCACCACAGCCCTCATTGTGGTGCTGAGTGTGTATAACGGCATTGGCAATCTCACCCAGGGCCTCTTCAATTCCTTCGATCCTCCATTGTTGGTCCAGCCCGCCAGCGGCAAAACATTCCACACCGCCGATATGCCTATGGCCCAGCTGCGGCAAATAGAGGGTGTGGCTGCGGTGTCTTGCTTGGCCGAGGAAAATGCCTGGATAACCCACCGACACAATCAGGCCATCGTTGCACTCCGTGGTGTCGACCAGCATTATCCCAAGGTTACAGGCCTGGATACCCTACTGTACGAAGGCAACTATACCCTGCAGCTTGGCGAAGCTTACTTCCTCCTGTTCGGAGCCGAGGTGTATTACAATCTTGGCATCCGCGAAGCTGCCAATACTCCCGTGTCGGTGCATATCCCCAAACGGGGCACCTCGATGGGATTCACCATGGACCAAGCGCTCAATACCGGCTATGCCATGCCGGGAGGCAATTTCTATATCCAACAGGATATCGATAACCGATATGTGGTGGCCGACATTGCCTTTGTGCGTCAGCTGATGAATTATTCCGACGACGAATGTACGGCGCTGGCCATCGCCCTTCAGCCCCGTGCCAATGCCGCCAAGGCCAAAGCTGCCGTGCGAGAATGCTTGGGCAGCCAATTCGTAGTAAAAGACCGATTCGAGCAGCAGCCTATATATTATAAGGTATTCCGTAGCGAACGCCTCGGCATCTATCTTATACTTGCCCTCATCGTCCTCATCTCCACCCTCAACTTGGTGGCATCGCTTTCGCTGCTGGTCATGGATAAGCGTCGCGATATTGCCACTTTGCTCAGCCTAGGCCTGCGTCAGCACGACATTCGGCGTATTTTCCGCATCGAAGGCATCCTTATCACCTCCATCGGGGTGGTGGCCGGATTGGTGCTAGGGTTTGTCATCTGCTACCTTCAGCAGCGTTTCGGCCTAGTCAAGATGGGCGACAATTTTGTTGTATCAGCCTTCCCTGTGGCCATGCGCTTGGTGGATTTCGTGCTCACGTTCCTCATGGTTATGCTGCTCAGCACGCTGGCTGTCTTTTTCGCCGTCCGCAAAAAATGATTCCAATTTGACAACTGACGATTGACGTTGCCGCCATCAGATTCTTGGATATTGTTTCATTTGACATGCGTACTGTGTTAATTTCGAAGTAGTTAAGGAGTAACTCCGTTTATTGTCCGTCGAATGTCCGCTGTAGAACGGAGTTACAACGGACCTGCTCCCCAGCTACTCCTGAGGTGCTTTGATTCTCCTTTTTTGCAGCTGTGGGCCCAATGGACGGCTCTTTTCTTGGATGCTTAGGAGACTAGAAAAAAAACTTTTCAACAAAAAAATTAACCGACAATTTTGTCAATCCAAAAAATAGTTGTAATTTTGCATCCTCTTAGCATAGTGGGTCGAAGCCTTGTTGATTACCCGTTCGGGGCTGACACCTAGTGCGTTAAGAGATGGAAGCATGCCGTCCAAAAGTGGCAAAAAAGCCGTTTTTCAGGTTATCCGTCACCCGAAAAACAGCATTTTCCGCAACAATTGGCAGAAAATTTTTTAAACAAATTGAAAAAACATCATCGTTATAAATAAAAAATGGATCAATTAAGTTACAAAACCATCTCCGCCAACAAGAACACCGTCCAGAAGGAATGGGTTCTCGTTGATGCCGAGAATCAGACCGTAGGACGTTTGGCTACCCGCGTTGCCAACATCCTCCGTGGCAAGACCAAACCTTGCTTCACCCCGCACGTCGACTGCGGCGACAACGTTATCATCATCAATGCCGAGAAGATCGTTTTCACCGGTAAGAAAATGACCGACAAGATCTATCAGCGCTACACTGGCTATCCCGGTGGTCAGCGTGAGACCACTCCCGCTAAGGTGTTGGCTACTCACCCCGAGCGCGTACTCGAGCACGCTATCCGCGGTATGCTTCCTAAGAATCGTCTTGGTGACCAGCTCTATCGCAACCTGCACATCTATGCTGGTGCTGAGCATCCCCACCAGGGTCAGAACCCCAAAGTTATCAATATTAACGACGTTAGATAATTCAGAAAATGGAAGTAATCAATACTATCGGTAGAAGAAAATGTTCCGTTGCCCGCGTCTATATGACCCCCGGCACTGGCAAGGTTATTGTCAACAACAGAGATTATAAAGAGTATTTCCCCACTGGCCCCCTGCAGTACATCGTCAACCAGCCTTTCCAGGTTGCTGATTGCGAGGGTAAATGGGATGTAAAAGCCAACCTCGACGGCGGTGGTATCACCGGTCAGGCTCAGGCACTCCGCATGGCCATCTCCCGCGCTCTTTGCGAGAACAACATCGAGGATCGCCCCGCTCTTAAGAAGGAAGGCTTCCTCATGCGTGACCCCCGTATGGTCGAGCGTAAGAAACCCGGTCAGCCTAAGGCCCGTAAACGCTTCCAGTTCAGCAAACGTTAATCGTTGGAACAGCAAGCATAAGTTTAGAATCCAAATTGTCGAGAGATTCCGTTGGGTTGCCATCTCTGCTGCCTAAGGCTAAAGCAGACAAACCCAGCACTCAGAAAGGACTACCCGGCAATTGGTAAACAAGGAATGTAAACAAAAAAGAAAAACACAATGAACGAGTTAAAATTCGAACAATTATTAGAAGCTGGCTGTCATTTTGGTCACCTCAAGAGAAAATGGAACCCCAAAATGGCCCCCTATATTTTCAAAGAGCACAATGGCATTCATGTAATCGACCTGCAGAAAACCATCGTCAAGGCTGACGAGGCTGCTGCTGCCCTCAAACAGATTGCCAAGAGCGGTAAGAAAGTTCTTTTCGTTGCTACTAAGAAACAGGCTAAAGACGTTGTTGCCGAGATGGCTAAGAGCGTTGATATGCCCTTCGTTACCGAGCGTTGGCCCGGTGGTATGCTCACCAACTTCACCACTATCCGCAAGGCCGTGAAGAAGATGAACAGTCTCGACCAGCTGATGCACGACAAGGATTTCAACAACATCAGCAAGCGTGAGCGCCTCCAGGTGCAACGTGAGCGTGCAAAGCTCGACAAGAACCTTGGTTCTATCGCCGACCTCAACCGCCTTCCCAGCGCTCTCTTTATCATCGATATCAATAAGGAGCACATTGCTGTTGCTGAGGCTCGCCGCCTGAACATCCCCACTTTCGCTCTCGTTGATACCAACACCAACCCCGATCTTATCGACTTCCCCATCCCCGCTAACGATGATGCTTCCAAGTCGATTGCCGCTATCCTGAAACACATGACTGAGGCTATCCAGGAAGGTCTGAACGAGCGCATGCTCGACAAGGACGCCCAAAAGGAAGATGAAGAAGAGGTAATGAACGAGGAGGCTACTCCCGTTGAGAGAAAAACTCGTCCTCGCCGCCCCAGAAATGAGGCTCCTAAGGCCGAAGAGGCTCCCGCAGCTGAATAATTATTCATAGCATATTGTAATGAGTAATGGGCTCGGGGCTTTGCAGCTCCAAAGGCCCGTTACTCATTGCCTTTTTCAAAAACAATCCTTTTAACAATTTAGAATATAATATAATTATGGCAAATATCACTGCAAAACAGGTTAATGAGCTTCGTCAGCTGACCGGTGTCGGTATGATGGATTGCAAAAAGGCCCTCGTTGAGTGCGACGGCGATTTCGAGAAAGCTATTGATTTCCTCCGTCAGAAGGGTCAGAAAATGGCTGCTAAGCGTGCCGATCGTGATGCTAACGAAGGTTGCGTCCTGGCTAAGAGCGCTGGCAACTACGGTGCTGTTGTGATGGTTAGCTGCGAGACTGACTTCGTTGCTACCAACGCTGGTTTCGTTGAGTTTACCAACTCTATTATCGATACTGCTATGGCTCAGCACCTCACCACCAAGGAGCAGGTTCTCGATATGGAAATCGAAGGCCGTAAGGTCAGCGACCTCATCACCGACCAGATTGCTAAGATTGGTGAGAAGATTGAGCTCGCTCACTTCGAGACCATGGAGGCTGCTCAGGTGTTCTCTTATGTACACCCCGGCAACCGTATGGCTTCTATCATCGGTATGAGCAAGGCTGGTTTCGAGGAGGTAGGTCACAATCTCGCTATGCAGGTAGTGGCTATGCGTCCTGTTGCTCTCGATGCTGACAGCGTACCCCAGGAGGTTAAGGACAAGGAGCTTGCTGTTGCTGTTGAGAAGACCCGCGAGGAGCTTATCGGCAAGGCTGTTGACGCTGCCCTCAAGAAGGCTGGCATCAACCCCGCTCACGTTGACACCGAGGAGCATATGGCTTCCAACTGCGGTAAGGGTTGGATCACCGAAGAGCAGGTAGAACTGGCTAAGAAAATCAAGGAAGAGGTTGCTGCTGAGAAGGCTGCTACCCTTAATGAGGCTCAGATCCAGCAAATTGCTAACGGCCGTCTGAACAAGTTCTTCAAGGAGAATACCCTCGTTGAGCAGGAGTACATCATGGAGAGCAAGATGACTGTTCGTCAGTTCATCGCTAATACTGATAAGGAACTGGCTTGCACCGGTTTCAAACGTCTTGAACTTGGAGCTTAATTCACTCTGGGTGTTTTAACATATTCTAGGCGGTTGCGACTGTTCGCAGCCGCCTTTCTTCTAGTCGTTTATGGCAAAGGGCAATAAGTATTACGTTGTTTGGCAGGGCAATACTCCTGGCATTTACCGCACTTGGGACGAATGCAAGCGTCAGGTCGAAGGAGTGGCAAAGGCTCAGTACAAGTCGTTCGAGTCGCGCGAGGAGGCCGAATTGGCGTTTCAGCGCCCCTATGATGAGTATAAAGGTCAGCACCCTTCCAAGCCCAAACGGCAGAGCATGGTGTCGGTGGATGCCGAAGGGATGACGGTAGTGGCCGAGGGACCGGTGGCGGGTCCGGTGCTTGACAGTTTGGCGGTGGATGCAGCGTGTAGCGGCAATCCGGGCGTGATGGAGTATCAGGGTGTGTATGTGGCCAATCGCCAGCAGATTTTTCATTACAAAGCTCCTGTGGGCACCAATAATATTGGCGAATTTTTGGCTATTGTGCATGGCTTGTCATATCTCAAGAAGAATGGTCTTAGCCAGATTATGTATAGCGATTCGGTTAATGCTATCAATTGGGTTCGGCGCAAGGAGTGCCGTACCAAGTTGCCCCTCACTCCCGAGACGACCGAGTTGTGGAACTATATCCGCCGCGCCGAGCATTGGCTTCAGACCAATACTTACACTACCGAAATCCGAAAATGGGATACCGACCATTGGGGGGAGATACCTGCCGACTTTGGCCGGAAATAATCAAAGGGTGACTCCGAAAGATATATTGTTTGAAAGTTGCCTATAACCTAATATATGTTGATGGAACAGATTCTTACTGTATTATTGATGGTTGCGCAAGTGGCTACTGTTTATTTGGCTGCTAGAGGCAATCGATGGACTTGGGTGCTCAGTATCGTTACGGGCCTAATCCTATGCTATAATTTCTTTACCGAAACGCTGTATATGAGTTTCGCATTCCAGGTGTATAGCATTATTGCTGCCGTGGGGGGTGTGTTTATTTGGAAGAAGAAAGAGGCAGACAATCGGCGCTCAATCACTTGGGGCAATCCATTGTGGCCATTGCTGGCTGTTTCGGCGCTAACGGCGGCCGTGTATTTCTTCGACGATCGGGTGCTGCATTCGAACTTGCCGCTTACTGATTGCCTCATTACATCGTTGCAGGCTGTTGCCACATTTTTGATGGTGAGAAAGGATATCAATGCGTGGATGTGCTATTTGGTTTGCGACTGTATCTATATTCCGCTGGGTATTATCAGCGTTAGCAACGGCGGCAGCTATAAGTGGTTCTTTATTAGTGCATGCTTCTTGGCTACAGCTATTTATGGTACTGTGGTTTTTGTGAAGGCATGGAATGCGGGTCGCAAAAACAAAGCGAATGCCTAATACCACCTGTATGCATATTCCGTCCAACAAGGTGGCGGATATTAGTCGTTATGTTCATTCGGAGCTTGCCGATAAGTATCCTCAGGGCGAGCTGGATATGTTTGTGCTTTTTCTTTTTGAGGCATTTCTCGGTTGGAATCAGGTGCAGTATATGCTCCATCGCGGCGACACGATCAATCAGTCTGATTTGCTCAAGTTCCATTGGGCAGTGGAGGATTTGAAGCGTTTTCGTCCCATTCAGCATATTTGTGGCTACACTGATTTCTGCGGACTCCGGATACAGGTGTCTCCCGATGTCCTTATCCCTCGTCCAGAAACGGAGGAGATGGTGCTTCATGTTCGAAGGCTTATTGCCGACAGTACTCTTCGGGCATCGTCGCTTCGGGTGCTTGATTTATGTAGCGGTAGCGGGTGCATCGCCCTTTCGCTAAAGTCGTTCTTTGCTGATGCGGTAGTTTGTGGTGTGGATATTTCGCCCAAGGCTGTTGAGGTGGCGCAGCACAATGCTCTACGGCTGGAACTTGAGGTGCAGTTTAACCAAGGCGATGTGTTGGCAGATATCCCTACGCTTCCGGTATCGGAGTTCGATCTCATTGTGTCCAATCCGCCTTATGTGATGGACCGCGAGCGTGAGGTTATGCAGTCTAATGTTCTCGACTACGAGCCTCATCTGGCATTGTTTGTGCCAGATAGAGACCCTTTGCTTTTTTATCGTGCCATAGCCGATTATGCGGCAGCACATTTGTCTCGGAAAGGTTTTTTGGTGCTGGAAATCAACGAGCAGCTTGCATCCGAAATGCTTGCCATGCTGAGGTTGAAAGGGTTTGAGGGCGAGTGCTATCGCGATTTCCGCAATAAGGATCGATATATAATTGCTCAGTTGTCGTAATTCTCGCATGCTTACATCTATCCATATTATTGGCATACTCATCACGATCGGCTTGCTGTTGGTTGTTAGTGTTTGGTCTGGCCGTAAGGTTCGTGATGTTCAGAGCTTTACTACCGGCGGACATTCGGGTAGCTGGATGGTGTGCGGAGCTATTCTGGGCACGCTGGTTGGCGGGCAGTCTACTATCGGTACGGCTCAGCTGGCGTTCTCGTTCGGTGTTTCGGCATGGTGGTTCACCATAGGAGCGGCGCTGGGTGCTTTGGTGCTGTCGCTGGTATATGCAGGGCCGATACGCCGCAGCGGCTGCACTACGCTGCTTCAGATTGTTGCCCGAGAGTATGGCCGTAAGGCCCAGACGGTGGGTTCGCTGCTTTTTCTGATAGGTATCTTTATCAGCATTATGGCCCAGGTGCTTTCGTCGTCGGCCATGGTTACTAGTTTGTTCCATATCCCCCTTGTATGGGCTGCTGTGATAAGTGCGGTGCTTATCGTGCTTTTTGTGTTTTTTGGAGGTATTCAAAGTGCCGGTGCCGGGGGAATCATCAAGCTGGTGCTGCTCTATGTCAGTTGTTTGGCGGCGGGGGTGATGGTGTGGCTGCTGGGCCATGGACTCAGTGGCCTATTTGCCGATATACGTGCTGTTTATTCTTCGCCTATTTTGTGCCAGGTCAACCATTTGGCTGACCTTGAGGCTATTCACCACCGCTATGGGAGCATGGTGGCGCGTGGGGAGCTCAAAGATATAGGTGGTTGCCTTTCGCTTATGCTGGGTGTTGTTACAACGCAAACATACGCTCAGGGAATCTGGTCGGGGGCTACTACCCGAAAAGCTCGTAGGGGCGGCATCTATTGTGCTTTGCTTATACCGCTTATCGGTGCTGCGTGCACTTTGGTGGGGTTGTATATGCGCGGCCATTATGTCACCCAGGCCGAGGCCGAGGCAATGCTGGCGGCTGGAGAGGCTGTGCCGGAGGGCATTGGTATCATGCAAACTTCGCTTGAGGCTTTCCCTCGTTTTGTGCTGAGTTATCTCCCGGCATGGCTGGGGGGCATAGCTTTGGGTGCTATGCTGGTGAATATCATGGGTTGCGGCAGCGGATTGGTGCTGGGAGCAGCCACCATTGTGGTGCGTGATGTTTTGGGACAGTCGGCACGTTTGCGCAGGACCAATCAGCTGTTGCTTTCACGGCTGAGTATTGTTGCTATCCTAATTGTGGCAGTGGTTGTAGCGTTGGGGGTTCGTGGCAGTTTTATCAACGATTTGGGTTTCCTTTCGCTGGGATTGCGAGCCGTAGCTTTGTTATGGCCTCTTAGTTTTGCACTTTTTGCTCCCGGGCGTTTTAAGCATAGCAACATAGTGCTGGCCATGCTTTTGGGTACGGGAGTGATGTTGTTGGCGAAGTTTCTTTCGCTTCCGGCCGACCCGGTCTACTACGGCCTTGCTGCCAGCTTGCTAGCTATACTTTTGGTTCGCAACGCACCATCAAAAATAATGTAATAGAGTGCTGTGAATCATTTTTTTGTACCACAACAATGGGTATAGATTATATAAAGATTCTTAAAAATAATTCAGTTTCTATTGTGTAATTATTTAATTTATAGTTGATTGTATTAATTGTACTATGTGTTGGTGGTATTTTTAATAAAAAATAAACATAACTAATTCGAAAAAATGTATAAATTTGCAAGTCAAATAGATTGTTAAAAACCTTAATAAAAATCATCATTATGAACAAAACCGAATTAGTTGCTGCTATGGCTGAGAAAGCTGGTCTCACCAAGACCGATGCAGCCAATGCATTGAATGCTTATGTCGAAGTAGTAAAAGAAGAGCTTGCAAAGGGTGGCAGCATCAGCCTTATCGGCTTTGGCACCTTCAGCGTAAAGGAGAATCCTGCTCGCACTGGTCGCAACCCTCGCACCAAAGAAACCATCCAGATTGCAGCAAAGAAGGTTGCCAAGTTCAAAGCAGGCAAGGGTCTTCTCTAGTCTTAAGAAATTTCAAGCAAACGTACAGCGGGTCGCAACGATGTTGCGGCCCTTTTTTTTATGTGTGAATCTTGAGGAAGGAGGGAGGGATGAGGTGTGGAAAGCACTCAATATCACAGAATCAATGTTTTTCGGTATAGGGGTTGTTAAGATAATGTTACAAATTGTATTTGTAATATCTTTGTAATACGAAGGTTGTACTTTTGTGGCGTAATCGAATTCGAAAAGATGTTGCGCAAAGTATTGAAAATGAATTTAAACTAATTCTAATTAACATGAAGAAAAACATTATCAAAACAATTGTATTTTCCCTCGTTTTGATGGGAACGCTACCGAGCAAGGGTCAACAACAAAAATCGCCCGACATGCAGTCGAGTTCTCCGATTGTCACCATTTTTGGTGATGTTGGAGCTGGTTTCAATGATAGCAGACTTTCGAATTTTGGCTTTAATTTGGATCGAGCATATCTTGGATATCAGTATAAACTGGGTACTTCATGGAAAGCAAAAGTGGTATATGATATGGGAAAAGGCGATGACAATTCGTTGCAGCGTCTTGGGTATGTAAAGAATGCCGAAATCGGCTATAGACATGGCCGATGGGGAGTAACCATGGGTCTTACTTCTACAACGCAATTCGGTGTACAGGAGAAATTTTGGGGGTTTCGTTACGTTTATAAATCGATGATGGACCAGTGCAAATGGGGTAGTTCGGCCGACTTGGGTGTTACTGCATCATATAAGGCTGCGGACTGGCTGAGTGTCGACTTAGCCATATTCAACGGCGAGGGATACAAGAAGGTTCAAGCCGACGATCAGTTACAATATGCGTTAGGTGCAACCATACAACCTGTGGATGGGCTTACCTTGCGCATATATGGCGACATGAAGACTTATAAGGATACTGTAAGCCAGCATAATGTGGCTCTCTTTGCAGGCTATAGAAACAAAATGTTCCGAGTAGGTGCCGAGTATAATATACAACTGAATCACGGTGGTTCGGAGGGCAGACGACTGCAGGGTATGTCGTTGTATGGCGCTGTGGCTGCGGGTGAACTGGGCGAAGTGTATGCCCGCTATGACCGTGGCGACTCCTTTGCCGAAGATGCTTGGCAGTATGGCCAAAACGGGCAAACTGCCATAGTTGGTTACCAGTACCATGCAAACAAGCTTTTTTCGTTTTCACCCAATATGCGTATTCACCAGGCTGCCGGCAGCGATGCGCTGTCGGTATACGCCTGTGTGAGCATGAAAGTGAATTTATAATATCAATAATGAATGAAGAATAACCATACAAATTATTGGCTGGTTAATAGTTACACATCAAATAATAACGATTCTAACATGATGAAACATTTGAAAATGAAATTATCAGTTGTTGCTGTATCTGCTGTAATGGCCATGGGTTGCAACAATAATCAGAACACTGCCAACGTGTCGTGTTCGCTTTCGGGAGCTGGAGCCACTTTCCCTGAACCTTTTTATAGCATGGCTTTCGACAATTATGCACATAAGTCGGGTAACACGGTGAACTATGGTGGTATAGGTTCGGGCGGCGGCGTTCGAAATTTGAAAGATGAGATTGTGGATTTTGCAGGAAGTGATGCCTATTTGAGTGATGAAGAGATGGCCGAGATGGAGCCTGTAGTGCATGTGCCTACATGTATGGGTGCTGTGGTGTTAGGCATAAACCTGCCTGAGGTGGAAACGGTAAGGCTCTCGGGCGAAGTGGTGGCTGATATCTTTGCAGGCAATATCAAGCAGTGGAATGATGTACGCATTTGTGCACTGAATCCGCTGGCCAAACTACCAAACAAGGCTATTGTTCCTGTATTCCGTTCTGATGGCAGCGGTACCACCTTTGTGTTCACACACTATCTGAGCCAGGTGAGCGAGAGTTGGAGTAGTACCTATGGCGCAGCCAAGTCGGTAGACTTCCCTGTTGGCCAGGCTGCAAAGGGCAATCCTGGAGTAGCCAGCGTGGTAAGCCAAACACCTTATTCGATAGGCTATATCGGGTCGGAATATGCTTTTGCACAACAGCTGCCGATGGCCGTGATGCAGAATTCCAATGGCGAGTTCGTGAGTCCAACTGTGGAGAGTATCTCGGCCGCAGCTAAGGGCGATCTGCCCAGTGATACCCGTACTATGGTTACTAATTCCGATGCCAAGGGAGCTTACCCCATCAGTTGTTTCACATGGCTGATAGTTTATCAAGAGCAGCATTATGGTGACCGCACAATCGACCAGGCCAGAGCCACTGTGGACTTGCTGAAATACATGCTCAGCGATGCCAATCAGCAGTCTGCCCATCTTGTGGGATATGCTCCGTTGCCCAAGTCGATGGTAAAGACCAGCCTTGAGAATATCAAGAAGATAACGTATGACGGAGTTGGTGTTTTTTAGGCAATATTGATAGTTTAGATGTTCTTAAGCTTAATTGCTTAGACGTTGAATTGGCGACTAAGCAATTAAGCAAAACAATATATAACAAATATATATGAATACATTAAATAGCTATCGCCTTCGCTTAAGCGAGAAAATGTCAGATTTGACCATCCTAAGCCCGGATACAAGATTCAAAGGGCTTCTTTGGGTCGCAGCCTTGGTGGTCCCGCTGATATGTGTTGCAAT
This sequence comes from Bacteroidales bacterium, assembly GCA_024400545.1. Lineage (GTDB taxonomy): Bacteria > Bacteroidota > Bacteroidia > Bacteroidales > P3 > Colimorpha. The sequence goes on from JAKSMO010000045.1 coordinate 21,157, forward strand.
GCTGCTCAGCCTCATCTCTGATTCTGCTCTTGCATTTGACGAATTTGGATTCTTCCGCTTTGTATTTTCCTCACAATGGAGTTACAGTCAAGGGAATGAGAATTATGGTGCTCTTCCATTCATTATGGGGACATTGGAGTCGACATTCTTGGCATTAGCTTTTTGTATACCCTTTTCGCTGACAGTGGCTTTATTTGTGGGTGAATATTACAGTGGACGCAAGATTGCTACCCTGTTCGGCACAATTACCGACTTGCTGGTAGGCATACCATCCATCATCTACGGTTTGTGGGGATTTTATGTGCTACGCCCCATCGTTGTGGCACTTGGATTGTCGGATCAAGGGTCGTGCATACTTACTGCTTCGCTGGTGCTGGCGGTTATGATAGTGCCGTATGCGGCATCGCTGAGTGCCGAGTTTATCAAGATGGTGCCGGCCGAACTCAAAGAAGCCGCCTATGCCATGGGTGCAACTAGGGCCGAGGTGATGCGTACTGTGGTCTTCCCCGCAGCGGGGTCGGGCATATTCTCAGCTTTTATTTTGGCTATCGGCCGGGCATTGGGAGAAACTATGACGGTAACGATGCTTATTGGCAACACAAATCAGTTGCCTACATCGCTTTTCTCCACAGGCAACACCATGGCAAGTATCATTGCCAATCAGTTTGGTGAAGCCGATGGGCTGAAACTTTCGTCTCTTTTTGCCATCGCGCTCATTCTTTTTGCTATAACGGCTTTGATTAATCTTATAGGTAAAATACTCATCCATAGAGCACAGAGGTGATGTTGAAGTTGTTGGTTTGTATTTGGTTTATTTGATTGCATGATCGTTGTCATAACATATTAACGTATGATTTCCGAAATCAACAGATCAACCCTCATTATACACTAAAAATTACATATTAGTACTGATGCGATAAAATCGCACTGTTATTAAAATTCATCAAATAAAGT
>JAKSMO010000046.1 GCA_024400545.1 Bacteroidales bacterium
ATTTATTATTATTTTTTTCTGGGTTAACTAGCAATACTAGATTTTCTAGAGATTCTAGATTTTCTAGAGATTCTAGATTTTCTAGAAGTTCTAGGGTTTCCTAGGATTAGTTTTCTACTATAATTTTGTAGCTGTCTTCGGGCATGGGCTCCATCTGGAGGGTTTGGGGGTTAAACTGGCGGAGCCAGAAGGGATCGATTTCGATGTTGACTACAAAATCGTTTTTCTGCAGCTCAACCTTCTTGTATCCTACAAGGGTGCGCTGGAGTTTGCTGTTCTTGTCGGTGGGCACCATATAGACCTTTAGCACTGTGGTGGAAACCGTGGTGTCGGCCAGTTGCTGGCTCCATGACTCGGGGGCGGTTTTTATGGTGCAGCGGACTCCTTGTTTGCCATCCTTGTATCGCCACCAGCTGTAGTGTACGCTGGCTTTGCGGTAGTTGAGTCCGTAGCCAAATGGGTACAAAGGTTTTTGGGTCAGATAACGATAGGTGCGACCTTCCATGTTGTAGTCTTCAAAGGCGGGCAGTTGCTTGGTTGACTTGTAGAATGTTAAGGGCAGTCGGCCGAAATTGTCGCAGCGTCCGGCCAGGGCGGATCCTACAGCCAGTCCCATATCCTGTCCGCCATACCAGCAGGCCATGATAGCGTCGCATTTCTGTGCCTTTCTGTCCAGGGCAATGGCGCTACCGCTGCACAGGAGCAGCACCACGGGGCGATGCTGGCGTTGCAAACGGTGCAACTCATCGTTCTGGTTGGCGGGCAACTCAATAAGGGTGCGGTCGCCTTTCAGGAAACCGGGCATCTCCACTGGCAGTTCCTCGCCTTCCAACTGGGGGTTAAGGCCACCGGCATACACTATCACTTCGGCCTCTTTGGGCGAATCCACCAGAGTGAAATATTCCGCCAGTCCTTGGCGTATGTTCCAGGTGCGGAGGGGCGTGCCGTTGTAGTTGCCTAGGGGCATGAGGGTGTCCTCGGCATTGGGGCCGGCCAGGTATATGCGAGTGCCCTGTTTCAGGGGCAATAGGTCTTTCTCGTTGCGCAGCAGCACAAGGCTCTCGGCCGATGCCTGGCAGGGGGTCACGTCGGCCGACTCCAGTTCGCGGTTGTCGGTCAGCTCTGTGCGGAAACGTGTGCGCAGTATGCGGCGCACATGCTCATTCACTTTCTCTTCGGCCACCCAGCCGGAGTCCACGGCGGTGCGCAAGGCGTTCAGTCCGCTGCCGCACTCCAGATCCACCTCGCTGCCAAAGGCGTCGGCGGCAGTCAGGGCTGCCGAGGCGTGGGTCTTGTGGCGGGGAATCACGGTGTCGCGCTCCCAGCAGTCATTCAGTGCCCAGCAGTCGGTCACGATGATGCCGTTGTATTTCCAATCGTTGCGCAGCATATCCACCAGCATCTCCTTGTTGGTGCAGCAGGGTTCGCCGTTCAGGCGATTGTAACCGCACATCACCTGTTGCACATCGCTGTTCTTGATAATATATTCAAAAGCGGGCAGATAGGTGGTCTTCAGGTCATACATGTCCACCCGCGAGTCAAACTCGTGGCGCACACCTTCGGGGCCGCTGTGCACGGCCAGGTGTTTCACGCAGGCTGCCGTGGTGAGGGGCAGCGGAGCGGCCTCGCCTTTCTTGTAGGGAAGGTAGCTGTGCTGCAATCCGTTCACGCAGGCCAGTCCCATGGTGGCGGTCAGGTGCGGGTCTTCGCCATAGGTCTCCATGCCGCGACCCCAGCGCGGATCGCGGAAGATATTGATATTGGGGGTGAAAAAAGTCAGTCCGGTGTAGTCGGTAGGCTCGCGCAGTGCCACGCAGGTGTCGGCGGTGCGGGCCTCGTCATATTTCTTGTTGGCTTCCAGAGCTACCTCGCTGAAAATGTTGAATACCAGCGGGGTATTGAATGTGGCTGCCAGGGCAATGGGCATGGGCCACACCGTGGCATAGCCGTTGCGCGCCACGCCGTGCAGGGCCTCGTTCCACCAGCTGTAGGCCGGCAGTCCTAGCGAGGGTATGGCGGGGTTGCGGTGCTCCATCATCGAGAGCTTCTCGTCCAGCGTCAGTCGGCTCAAAAGGTCTTCTATGCGGTCCTCAAGATTCAAATTGGTGTCTTGAAAAGGAAAGTTCTGAGCACGCAGAGCCGTGCAACACAGTATAATGGCTATCGTCAGCGCAAGTTTCTTCATGGTGCAAAGATACGAAAAAAAATAGTATTGTGCTTACATCACATCTTCAAGTCGCCACATCTGAGTGCCGTTCGAACCTTTCAGCAGAATGGTGGAGTGGGCAAGGGGCTGGGCCGAGAAATAGGCAATGGCTTCATCCACATTGGCAAACCAGCGCAGTCGTGCGTCAATCTGTGGGGCGAAATCAAATTCGGGTCCTACAAAAACACCCTGTATGTCGTCGCGCTCGGCTATGCGTCGTGCAATGGCTTCGTGCTCCTTCTGCGAGTCGGCGCCCAGCTCCTTCATGCCGCCCAGCATAGCCACCTTGTTGGGCATGTTGAGCTGCTCAAAATTGTCCAGGGCCACCTTCATGCTGGAGGGGTTGGCATTGTAGCAGTCCAAAAACAGCACGTTGCGTTCCGTTTGTTTAAACTGCGAGCGTTTGTTGGCCGGCGCATATTGTTCAATAGCCTCCTTAATATCCCAGTAGTCAACACGGAAGAAACGGCCCACCGCCGCAGCTGCCATAGCGTTGTCGAAATTGTAGTTGCCCAGCAGTTGCGACTGTATGCTATACACATTGTCGCCGTCTTCCATATAGAATTTCATGTAGGGCTCCGATCCCACCAGGTGTCCGCTCACCATGGCTTGGGCGTTGGCGCCGTAGGTGATGGTCTGCATGGCGCTGCCGGCAGCCTGCTGCATCAGTATTTCGTTGTCGGCATTCACAAAGGCGGTACCTTTGCGGCCGGCCAGATGGCGGTAAAGCTCTGTTTTGGTGTTCACCACGCCTTCAAAACTGCCAAATCCTTCCAGGTGTGCGCGTCCCACATTGGTAATCAGGCCGTAGTCGGGCTGGGCTATGGCGCAAAGGTCGGCAATCTCGCCCGGATGGTTGGCTCCCATTTCCACAATGGCAATCTCCGCGTTCTGCGGAATGGCCAGCAGGGTGAGGGGCACCCCCAGGTGGTTGTTGTGGTTGCCTTGGGTGGCCGAGGTGCGGTAGCGCCTGCTCAGCACGGCATGCACCAGCTCCTTGGTGGTGGTCTTGCCGTTGGTGCCGGTAATGCCTATCACGGGAATGGTCAGCTGCTCGCGGTGGTGCTTGGCCAGGGCCTGTAGGGTGGCCAGCACATCGTCCACCACTATGCAGCGGTCGTCCACACGGTATTGGGGGTCGCTGATTACGCAAAGTGCCGCGCCTTGCTCCAAGGCTTGGGGGGCAAAGGCGTTGCCGTCAAAATTGGCACCACGAAAAGCAAAGAAAATACAGCCGGGTGTGATGGCACGCGAGTCGGTGGTCACAGTGCGCGACTGCAGGTATGCAGAATATATTGTATTAATCATAATAGTATTATTATATTTTTAGAAAAACGCAGTTGGTCGGAAAATATTGTGCGCTGCTTGCAAAATGTCAGTTTTGTGTGTGGAGTGCCAAAGTTCTTGTCCGATATGTCAGTGGTTGGCGCGTGTCAGTGTCAAAATGTCAGTAAAGGCACAGCGGTATATGTTTTGGCACAGCCTTTGATAGTAAGTAAAGCAAAAGCCGAGCATAAATCGGACAAAACAATTAAGAATAAAAATAAAAAATATATCATCATGGGAAAAATCATTGGAATTGACTTAGGAACCACCAACAGCTGTGTTTCTGTAATGGAAGGTAACGAACCCGTAGTTATCGCTAATAGCGAAGGCAACCGCACCACCCCCTCGGTGGTTGGCTTTATCGCCGACGGCGACCGCAAGGTTGGCGACCCCGCTAAGCGTCAGGCTATCACTAATCCTCACAACACCGTGTATAGCATCAAGCGCTTCATGGGCGAAACCTACGATCGCGTGCAGAAAGAAATCGAGTCCGTTCCTTATAAAGTTGTCAAGGGCGACAACAACACCCCTCGTGTTGACATCAACGGCCGTCTCTACACTCCTCAGGAAATCTCCGCTATCGTCCTTCAGAAAATGAAGAAGACTGCCGAGGATTATCTTGGCACCGAAGTTACCGAGGCTGTCATCACCGTGCCCGCTTACTTCAACGACTCTCAGCGTCAGGCTACCAAGGAGGCTGGCGAAATCGCTGGCCTGAAGGTCCGCCGCATCGTCAACGAGCCTACCGCTGCCGCTCTGGCTTATGGCCTTGACAAGAAGAACCAGGATATGAATGTGGCCGTTTTCGACCTCGGTGGCGGTACTTTCGATATCTCCATCCTCAACCTCGGCGACGGCGTTTTCGAGGTGAAATCCACCAACGGTAACACCCACCTCGGTGGCGACGACTTCGACCTGAAGATCATCAACTGGCTCGCCGACGAGTTCCAGTCCGAAAAGAATATCGACCTCCGCAAGGATCCTATGGCCATGCAGCGCCTCAAAGAGGCTGCCGAAAAGGCTAAATGCGAGCTCTCCAGCTCTCAGCAAACCGAAATCAACCTCCCCTATATCACTGTTGCCGACGGTATGCCCCAGCACCTTGTCCGCACCCTCACCCGTGCTAAGTTCGAGCAGCTCTGCGACGACCTTATCCAGGCCACTCTCGAACCCTGCCGCCAGGCCATGAAGGATGCCGGCCTCAGCAATAGCGACATTAATGAGGTCATCCTCGTGGGCGGTTCCACCCGTATCCCCGCTATCCAGCAGATTGTTGAGAAATTCTTCGGCAAGACCCCCAGCAAGGGCGTTAACCCCGACGAGGTTGTGGCCGTAGGCGCAGCCATCCAGGGCGGTGTGCTCACCGGCGAGGTTAAGGATGTGCTCCTGCTCGACGTCACTCCCCTCAGCCTCGGTATCGAGACCCTCGGCGGTGTGATGACCAAGATGATCGAGTCCAACACCACCATCCCCACCAAGAAGAGCCAGGTGTTCAGCACCGCTGCCGACAACCAGCCCGAGGTGGAAATCCATGTGCTCCAGGGCGAACGTCCCATGGCCAACCAGAATAAGACCATCGGCCGCTTCCACCTGGCAGGCATTCCCCCAGCACCCCGCGGAGTACCCCAGATTGAGGTTACCTTCGATATCGACGCCAACGGTATTCTCAATGTCAGCGCTATCGATAAGGCTACCGGCAAGAGCCAGAACATCCGCATCGAGGCTTCCAGCGGTCTCTCCGAGGACGAGATCAAGCGCATGAAAGCCGAGGCCGAAGCCAACGCCGATGCCGACAAGCGCGCCAAGGAAGAAATCGAAAAGATCAACAACGCCGACGGCATGATCTTCCAGAGCGAGAAGAACCTCAAGGAATATGGCGACAAGATTCCTGCCGAGAAGAAACAGGCCATCGAGTCCGCTCTCACCGAGCTCAAAGCCGCTCACGCTGCCCGCAACGGTCAGCAGATCGACGCCGCTATGGAGAAAATCAACGCCGCTTGGCAGGCCGCCAGCCAGGATATGTACCAGGCTCAGCAGCAGGCCGGTCAGGCTGGTCCTCAGCCCGGTTGCGACCCCAACTGCCAGGGCGACTGCAACGCTCACCAGAACAACAACGGTGGCGACAACGTTCAGGATGTTGACTTTGAGGAGGTGAAATAAAACCCACAGGCTCGGCAAGAGCCGCAGGGTCCGCCCTCAGCAAAAGATAAATCCACAAAAAGGAGACCTCGCAAAGGTCTCCTTTTTTTCTTTTCCACCCCTGCGGATGCCTACGGCATTTACTAATCTGTCCAATTCATAAGGTAGCGCATCTGCCCCAATAACTGCTCGGCAAAACGGAATGGCATTGCTGTGCTACCAAGGATGTAACGCTCATCCTACGCTCATCCTACGGTTATTCTACGGTCCGCAGGAGCGGAGCATTACCGCAGGATAACCGTAGAATGACCGTAGTATCACCGATGGCAGTGGGTGTTTGGACCGGAGTGTAGATAAATTCTTGCGGCGGGCGATAATAAAATACTGCTTTTTGCGTTTTTTAATAAAAAGAATACGGTTATGAAATGGCTTAAATTTGGTTTGTTTTTGGCTATGGCAAATCTTTTGTTGTCGGCCTGCACTCAGCATTATATTGCCCAAGGGCCTCAGGGCGGCATTGCCACCAAGATGGTGCTGCCCAAGGGTTTCGACACTACTCGCGACAGCTGCGATGTGGTGATACTGTTGCATGGCATCTTTTCCAGCAAGGATTATCCGCCCATGCCGGGCATTGCCAAGGCCTTGGCCAAGAAAGGCGTTGCTACCATTGCCCTCGACTTTGGCGGCCACGGCAAGAGCCAGGGCGAGATGCAGCGCATGACCATTGCCAACGAGTTGGCCGAGGCCAGGGCGGTGTGGCAATATGTAAGGGCGCTGCCTTATGTGCGCAATATTTCGCTCTTGGGCCATTCGCAGGGCGGTGTGGTGGCCAGCATGTTGGCCGGCCAGTTGGCGCAAGAGGGGGCGGCACCGGCATCGCTTATCTTGCTGGCTCCGGGAGCTGTAATCAAAGAGGCCACCCAGGCCGGCCATTTCTTTGGCAACACCTACGACCCCGCCAATCCGCCAGCGTATGTCAAGTGCTTCGGCACCTATAAGCTGGGGCGCGAATATATGGTCACAACCCAGTTGCTGGACATCTATGGCGTTTCGAGCCATTATCAAGGTCCCGTGTGCATTATCCACGGCACCAACGACGGCATTGTGCCACTCTGGTGCAGCGAGCGTTACAACAGTATCTATCACCACTCTACCCTCCATCTTATCCAAGGCGAGAACCACCTTATGGTGTCGCATCTGCGCCAAACCAAACGCATCATCACCGATTTTCTCAAAGCCCATAGCGGGAATCCTGTCTTTTTTAAAGAAAAATCCAGTCTGTAGTGAGCCGAGAAGGGCTTCCTATTACGGCAACCTGAATACTCCTGCTCCTTATAGAAGCGTCACATCATAATCCCGATATGCGGTATAGTTAATCTTTACTCGTCGTATTATACATTGGGCGAATAAGGGCGGGATATGGGAGGAGTAAGGGCGGGGTATGGGTTATGATGTGGAGCCACACTGGTGCCTAGAAGGGCGTTTGTAGGCATGCGGAATGTGCAATTACGATTTTATGGCTCGTCATTCTTCTGCTTTCTGCTTCCGTTATACGCTTGTGCAACAATTGGATAGTTTTTTTTGGTGATTAAAAAGTTGGAATATGGGATTTTTTTCGTATCTTTGCAAATTCTTAAAGTTATTTGACATGATGAATAATATCCCGAATTTGGACGAATTGATTAGTATGGCGCTGCTCGAAGATGTTGGCGACGGTGACCATAGCACTTTGGCTTGTATTCCTCCCACCGCTACGGCTCAGGCTAAGATGGTGGCTAAGCAGGATGGCATCCTCTGTGGTATGGAGGTGGGCGAGCGAGTGTTCCGTTTTGTCAACAACTCATTCTATCACAGCGAGCTGCCTATTACCATTACCGCCCTCAAGCACGATGGCGACGAGGTGCGCAAAGGCGATGTGCTGATGGTGGTGGATGGTGCTTCGGGTGTTATTCTCACTGCCGAACGCACAGCCCTCAACTTTATGCAGCGCCTCAGCGGCATTGCCACCCAGACACACAAGATGGTGGCTATGCTGGAGGGTATGCACACCCAGCTGCTCGACACCCGCAAGACTACGCCCAACATGCGTCTGCTGGAGAAATATGCCGTGAAATGCGGCGGCGGCACCAACCACCGTATCGGTCTGTACGACATGGTGATGCTCAAAGACAACCACATTGATTTTGCCGGCGGTATTGAGGCCGCTATCGACCGCACCCACGATTACCTGAAGGCCAAAGGCAAGGACCTGAAGATTGAGATTGAGGTGCGCAACCTTGACGAGTTGGAGCAGGTGATGGCTCACGGCGGTGTGCACCGCATTATGCTTGACAACTTTGATGTGCCCACCCTCAAGAAGGCCGTGGCCCGCATTGGCGGACAATATGAGACCGAGGCCAGCGGCGGCATTACCGAGGCCACGCTGCGCGAATATGCCGAATCAGGCGTCGATTTCATCTCCGTAGGTGCCCTCACCCATCATATCAAAAGCATGGACATCTCGTTGGTGAAAAATTGAGTGGAAATTGAACGTAAACGTAAACGGCTGACGCCAACAACTAAGCAATTGAACGTAAACAGCTGACGCCAACAACTAAGCAACTAAGCTCCTAAACAACTAAGCCCCTAAACATCAAAACTTCATCAACTAACAATTATGCCAACACCTAAGGAACAATGGAAAGCACTGCAACGCAGCAGAGTGGCAAAGATGCTGAACTACGGCATCCACAACGTGTCGCTGCCCGGCAACAAGGGTGTGCCATTGTATGATGTGGTGGCTTATCTGTTCAAGGGTATCGGCGACGGCTCGGTTTGGCGTGCCTCGAAAGGATTGGCATTCTCGTTTCTATCGGCCATGCCACCCTTGCTGATTTTCATCTTTACGCTGATTGCATTCCTGCCTTTCGACGGCTTGCAGGACGAACTGCTGCTGCAAATGCAGGATATTATCCCCGACAAATTCTTTCAGCCCATTGCCAGCACTATCAACGATGTGATGGGCCACAAGCATACGAGTTTGCTGAGTATCGGTTTTGTGTCGTCGATCATCTTGGCGGCCAATGCGATGCACGGCATGATGATGTATGCCGCCGAGCGAAATGAGAACTGCGGCATGGAGCGCCGCAAATTCCCGGAGCGCTATGCGCTGTGTATTGCCATGGTGTTTATGATTTACATCATGGTGGTGCTGGTGCTGGTGTTTCTGATAGGCTACCGCACGATCTTGATGTGGATGTTCCGCAATGGCTGGCTGATACCGGGCTCGTTCACCCATGTTATTATCGGCGTGGGCCGTTGGGTGATAATGCTTGCTTTCAGCTTGATCACAATCACTACGATCTATTATCTCATTCCTCGCAGCAAGCACCGTGTGGGATTCTTCTCGCCGGGAGCTGTGTTTGCCGTGGGTATGTTCATCCTGCTGTCGTGGGGTTTCCGCATCTTTCTGGCTCATTTTGACCAGTATAACTTGCTGTATGGCTCTATTGGCACGCTGCTGGTGATCATGCTGTGGCTGTTTCTCAACTGCTTGGTGCTGATGCTGGGCTATGAGTTGAATGTGGCCATATCCAATGGCAAGTTGAACGGGCAGACCGTGCGGCATAAGTTGGAAAAATATAAAAAGTAAATAATTGATTCCTATAGTAAATATATTCTTTAATTAATATGATCATCCAGAAAAAAAACGGAGAGAAGATTCCAATGAAGTCCGCCAGCCACAATAAGTTTAAGATGGTGGCAAAAACCATGATGGGTTTGGAAGAGGTCTTGGCCGAAGAGCTGAAGGGCTGCGGAGCCGAGAATATTGAGTGCATTAGCCGTGCAGTGACTTTTGAAGGCGATATGCGGGTGCTGTACCGTGCCAACTACACTTGCCGCACGGCCTTATCGATTTTGAAACCTTTTGCCGAGTTTGAGGCTAACGACGATCAGGAACTTTACAATCAGGTGTATCAGATTAAATGGGAGAAAATCCTGGATGTGGATTGCACCTTTATGATCGACAGTACTACCAGCGGCGAGTATTTCACCCATTCGTATTATGCCGCGCTGAAGACCAAGGATGCTATCGTGGACCGTTTCCGTCGCAACTTTGGTCAGCGTCCCACTATCGACACCGAGACCCCCGACTATAAGTTTAATCTGCATATCCACGACAACAAGGTGACCTTGCTGCTCAACTCCAGCGGTGATTCGCTGCATAAGCGCGGCTACCGTCAGGCTGTGGGCGTGGCTCCTATCAACGAGGTGCTGGCAGCCGGTATGATCAAGCTGGCAGGTTGGAAGTGCGATACCAACTTCTACGACCCCATGTGCGGCTCGGGCACCCTGCTGATTGAGGCCGCCATGATGGCCAACAATATCCCTGCCCAGTATTACCGCGGTGGCAAGTTTGCTTTCAAGCGCTGGAAAGAGTTCAATCTGGGCGAGTGGAAGAGCGTCAAAGAACAGGAAGACAGAAAGATTGGCGCAGGCGATTTTGATTGCGAGATTTGGGGCAACGATATCGACATCCAGGTGCTGCAGCAGGCCGAGAAAAACCTTGAGTTCACCAAGCTGCACCACGACGTGATGCTCTACAATGGCTCGTTCGAGGACCAGGATCCCCCCGAGGGCAAAACTCTGATCGTTACCAATCCCCCTTATGGCGAGCGTATCAAGATCGAAGACCTCAACGCCATGTATGAGCTCCTCGGCGACACCTTCAAGAAGAAATATGGCGAGAATTGCGAGGTGTGGCTTATCTCCAGCGACTTCGACGCACTGAAGCACATCGGTCTCAAGCCCAGCAAGAAAATTCCCATGCTCAATGGTTCGCTCGACTGCCGCTTTGTGAAGTTCGAACTGTACGAAGGCAGCAAGAAAGCCTCCAAGCAGCCCGCCGAGCTGGACCAGTGATTGGCGAACTGACAAATGACGGCTTCCGCCACCGTCCCTTTTGGGAAAAGGACGCTCGAAAAGCGGGGCATATTTCGAATAAATCAATCAAACAAACAGCACGTCCGCACATGATATGCGGACGTGCTGCGTTATGAGCATTTGCGTACTGGAGTTTCGCGAAAGCAACTTGTTTTGGAACTCGAATATCTCTCCGACAGCATGTCGGAGCACGAAAAACAAGTGGCGGAGGCCGACGACAGCATGTCGGAACACGAAAAGTAGGCGTTGCGGGCCGACGACAGCGTGTCGGAGCACGAAAAGTAGCTGCTGATCGGACGCAAAATGCGTTTTTTGACTCAAAATAGACCTTGAGGGCTGAATATTCCTACTTTTTGCATCGCGACACGCTGTCGGAGCCCTGCAAAAGCCATTCCCCGCACTCAAAATAGACCTTGAGGGCTGCCGACAGCTACTTTTCCGCCTTCGGCATCGCGTTGCAGCCCTGCACGGGCGGCTTGCAGCGACAAGGGGCGGCGGCGCAAGCCATCAAAACAGACTCCGCACAAAACGACAAAGCCGCCCAACCTTGGGCGGCTTTGCCATAAACAGCGCAGGCTGCGACGGATTAGAAGAAATGCCCGTAGTCGGCCTCGGTGATGGTGAACGTGGAACGTCGCATCCTATTCAGCCATCCCTGCTTAACGACACTCCATGACTTTTTATTGTACCAGCTGTGGGTGTCGCCCATTTCACGGCACGGCGGATTCCATTGGATAATTAACACGCTGTCTTTGTACACCCATATTGGATACAACTTAGAGGTGTCCCTCAATGCCATCCAGCCCCAAAAGGAATCATACGGCTCCTCAACCGGACAGTCATACGTAGTAATTAATGTTGTGTCGTAGGGTGGCAATACTAATGTATCTGTGTCATGCCACATCGTATAGCTATGAGTACTCAACATCAATGTATCCGAAGTGTGGTTATACACCCATGCGTTGCTTACTTCTGGGCCTTCGGGCACTGGTTCCCAAAAAAACACGCACGAAGAGAATGCGGCTGTGACCGCCAGAATGATTAGCATTGTAGAAAATATCTTTCTCATAATATTAGTATTAGCATTGGATTAGAAGAAATGCCCGTAGTCGGCCTCAGTGATGGTGAACGTGGAACGCACTTGGAGGTTGTGGCGGCCTTGATGGACAGAGCTCCATGAGTTTTTGTTATACCAGCTGTTGGTATCGCCCATGTCACGACACGGCGGAGTCCATTTTGCCACCAAGGTGTCATGCCTATAAATCTCTATCGGGCTCAACTCCTCTTGGTCATAGCTTGCAAATATTTCCCAATAGGAATTGTACGTGTTTCCCTGTCCGAGGTACTCTGCGTTTGCAGCACAGAAGAAAGTCGTATCGTGAGGGAGCAATTTCAAAATCACAGTGTCATTTTGGGGACGATTGCGCCACATCGTTTTCAGCACGAGCGTGTCTGAAGTGCTGTTGTCAATCCAACAATTGCTTCTTAGAGAGCCCTCTGGATCTGGGTCGCATGACGAGAATGCGGCTGTGACCGCCAGAATGATTAGCATTGTAGAAAATATCTTTCTCATAATATTAGTATTAGCATTGGATTAGAAGAAATGCCCGTAGTCGGCCTCGGTGATGGTGAACGTGGAACGCACGTACTTGTTATCTTTCCCTGTGCGGACGCTCGACCATGAATGGCTGTTGAAGATGCTGTTGGTGTCGCCCATGTCGCGGCACGGCGGGGTGAACTGCATCAGCACGCTGTCGTTATCCTTCAAAAATATGCGGACAGTGTGCATGTTGCTGAAATTGTCTCGCATTATCTCCCAGTAGGACGCATAGGGTCTTCCCTTCGAGTCCTCATACAACTTAGAATGGGAATACAAAATTGTATCCGACGGATAGACCAACTTCAACTCTGTTGTAACGGTCGGTCTGCCTGTGGGAAATTCCACAGCCAGCGTGTCCGAAGTGTTGTTGTAAATCCACGCATTGCTGTACCAGTCTTCGTCACCATAATCGAACACCTCTTGAGGGTCACATGAAGTGAACATTATTGTTGACATGGTCAGCGCAACAATTATAGATAGCGATTTTTTCATATTTTTCATAATATCTGATTATTAAAATCCATTATTCTCAAAAATTTCTTCGATAGTACTAGAATAATCAATTCCATTTATAATGCCATACGTAGCTATTAGGCTATTTTTATATGCGACTTGATTATATGTGTTGCTTGTCAAACAATAGAAATACATAGTAGGAATGAGATGAGTTGTATCGGCTGTATCTGATACTCAGAAACGCAAGCCAAAGGACATCGGAGCCCACCATAACCCATCAATCTCAGCGGCCATGCCGACTTCTGCAAATAGACTGCAGCGAGGGTCAAGTTGATAATTGACACCCATGGCAAACCGTGCCTGATAGCAATAATCGCTCATCTGAATGAACGAAGCCGCAACATTGAGCAACATATAGGGCGACAACTTGCTGTCGGGCACCATGTTATAGCGGAAAGAAACCTCTAGTGGCGCATAGAACTCCATCCCATCAAAAAAGGTAGGCGTTATACCTATACCTGCCGAGAAATGAGAGCCAAAGAGATAACGCACAGCCAAGTCGGCAGACTGAATATTCATACCCGCAAATCCCATACAAGGTACTGCTGGAGAAATAGACAAATCCACCTCTACCTTCTTATTCTGAACATTTTGAGCATCAATGCTACCGACCAAAGTCAGGAGCATGATAATTGCCAAGAAAACTTTTTTCATATCAAGAATAATTAAAAAATTAATACTTTCATCTTCATTCTGCCAAGATGGAGCATCAACCCAATCTTTGCAACATTTATTTTTGCAAAAATACGAACTTTTTCTAATATAGACAATTTTTTTTTTCTGAATTTACCTAGTTGGTTGATTATCATATATTAAGTTATCGTTATATTATCTGACCGGTATCTTACGTTTGAAAATACACAGGCAAGATAATATTTAGTCCATTTTCACGTTTTGAAAAGTATGAACGCATCCGACAACAGCAGCCACCGCATCTCCGCCGCCATCATCAAGGCGGCGGCGGCCACCGTGGGTTTCCACGCCTGCGGCATTGCGGCAGCCTGCCATTTGACTGACTTCCAGGCCGAACTCAACGGATGGCTCAGCCAAGGCTACGAGGCCGACATGCAGTATATGCGGCAGCACAGCGACATGCGCTGCGACCCCACCTTGCTCCTGCCCGAGGCCAAAAGCGTGATATCGGTCCTTCTAGGCTACAAGCCAACGCGCACCATGACCGGCAACAACAAGATTGCCCAGTATGCTTATGGCGAAGACTACCACGAGCGGGTCAAGGGTATGCTCTTCCAGCTGATTGCCGAAATCAAAAAGACGCACCCCGATTTCGAGGCCAAGCCCTGCGTCGATACCGTGCCCATCAGCGACAAGCACTGGGCAGCCCGTGCCGGTTTGGGATGGATTGGCAAGAATACGTTGCTTATCAATCCCGAGCTCGGAAGCTACTGCTTTGTGGGAGAACTGGTTACCACCGCTGAAATCACCCCTTACGACATTCCGGCCGACAACCTATGCGGCAACTGCACTCGCTGTGTCGATGCCTGTCCTAACCACGCAATCAAGCAGTTGCCCAACCTCGGCACCTATGTGGTTGAGGCCGGGAAATGCCTCTCCTACCAGACCATCGAAAACCGTGCCGACGAACTGCCCGCCGACCTCAAACGCAACAACTATGCCTTCGGCTGCGACTGCTGCCAACTAGCCTGCCCTCACAACCAGGACACCCTGCCGCAATTAGACATCAGTCCCGAGAGAATCAAAGAGTTGGAAGCCCTCCAGCAAGCCGACCAACCCACCTTCAAGCGCTTCGTCAAGCACTCCGCCCTCAACCGCATCAAATACCCCCAGTGGCAGCGCAATTTGAAGAAGTGATTGTACAACTCATCTGCCGGCCGTGAAACCCGAGATTTTGTATTAAGGGCACACGGTTTGTGACCCCCATCGCCGGTGGAGCTCACGAGGGGCTTACTTGGGGTTTGCATTCGGCTGGGGCTATCTTTTGTGCTTGCTTCTTTGCTTATCTTTATTTTTGATCCGTAGGCCGGGAAACCAGCTGCGGATGGGTTGGTCAAGGCCGAGGTCGTTCATATAATTATATGTGGCAAGGCGGAGACCGCGGCCTACCTCGTCGATGTCGTAGTCGAACTGGAGGCCTTGGTCGTTAGTCCAGTCAACCTCGTTGTTGCAGAATGGGTTGGGGGAGAGGGTGGTGCATCGGGCACCGTATTTCTCGGGTTCGTGGCCCGAAGGGCTGTGGCACGTCATGGCATAGCGGTGCCAGAAGGCACTCTGCACTACGCCTTCATCGAACATCTGGCGCACATTCTCCAGGGCATCGAAAGTCTCTTCAAGTGTCTCGGTGGGGAAGCCATACATGAGATAGGTGTGCACCATGATGCCGGCATCGCGGAAATGACGGCACACCTGGCGGGTCTGCTCGATGGTGACACCTTTGTCGATGAGCTTGAGCAGTCGGTCGGATGCCACTTCGAGACCGCCACTTACGGCCACGCATCCAGCATCGGCCATGAGGTCGCATAGCTCTTGCGTGTAGGCTTTCTCGAAGCGGATATTACCCCAAAAGGATACGGTGAGGTGGCGACGCAGGATTTCTTCGCACACCTCTTTGAGCAGCTTAGGAGGAACGGCTTCATCGACGAAGTGGAAGCCGCTGATGCCGGTATGGGCTATGATATGCTCCATTCGATCGACCACGGTGATGGCTGTGGGCGCGTCGTAGCGGCCTATGTAGTCGAGCCGGGTGTCGCAGAAGGCGCAGCGGTGCCAGTAGCAGCCGTGGGCCATCATCATCTTGTTCCATCGGCCCTGGCTCCAGAGGCGGTGCATGGGGTTGGTCATCTCGGCCAGCGAGATGTATTTGTCGAGGGGAAGGCCGGAAAAGTCGGGAGAAGGCTGCTCGCCAAAAGCCACAACCTCGGCAGACTCAACCAGACTGGGATTTTCTTTGGTGAGGGTGCGAACTAGTTTGTCGTCATTAATCTTACCCTCGATGAGTTGGGCAAGGCGCAGCATGGGCACTTCGCCATCGTCGATGTTGATATAGTGGCAATAGTTGAAAATGCGGGTGTCGCTGAGTTGGCGCCATTCGGTGTTTGGGAATCCGCCGCCGAGGCTTACTTTGGCCTCTGTGTGCTCCATGATGTATTGGCCGCAGCGCAGGGCACCATAGAGGCAGCCGGGGAAGGGTATGGTGATGCCGACGAGTTGCGGCTGTGCTTTGTCGAGGTGCTTTTGCAATAGGTTGAGCATCAACTGGTCGGTGGTGGTAATCGGGGCTTGTAGGGCAGTGTCTAACTCATCAAAGGTGGGTGCGTAGTTGGCTAGGTGCTCGGCATAGCGGATGAGGTCGAAGTTGGCATCGGTGTGGTCGCGGATATAGTCGGCGATGTCTTCGATGAATAGGGTGCAGAGGTGGCGGGCCTTGTCTTCGGAGCCGGCAATGCCAAAAGCCCACTCCAGGTCGGCGAGTTGGCTGAAGCGCGGACCCTCGGGCAGTAGGCTGCGGTTGACTATGCGTGGGGCAAGGGTGTTGTCTTGTCCGCGCAAAAACATCATCACCCGCTCCACAATATCACTGCAGCGCAGCATGTATTCGCGCTCGTCGGGGTCGGCAATGCCCTGTGCGTAGTCGGCAAGCCAACGGCGGGTGTAGATCTGGTCAACCAGTTCGATACCTAGGTCGGCTTGATAAACGGTATGCCCCTGGCTTTGCAGGTAGCCTTTGAGCACAGTGGTAGCAGGGTAAGGAGTGTTGAGCTGTGTGAGCGGTGGGGTGATGAGCAGTATATTCATAATGCAAAGGTACGAAAAATTTTTCAAATGAGAAAAAAATCGTATTTTTGCATTCTCAAAATAGTAGAACTTATGAAACGGATGATTCTTTTTGCAGCTGCAGTGCTGCTGTCGGCCACTATGATGGCACAAGCTTATCAAGATCGTTTTGATGCGGCCCTCAGTGCCGGCAACATCCAGCAACAACGCCAGGTTTTGGCCGAATGGGTGGTCGACGCACCTGAAGATATTGATTGTTATATAGCTCGTTACAATTATTTTGTTAACTACATTGGCGAAGAGGCTTCGCGGCTGGCCGACGAGGCCCAGTTTGCCACCCTTGCCCCTATTGCCGACAGTGCCTTTGCGGTAATTGATGAGGCAATAGGACGCTATCCTAACCGACTCGACCTGCGGTTTGGCAAGATTTATTTTCTTGGAGTTTTGCGCCAATGGGATGCTTTTGCCGATGAAATTTTGGCCACACTGAACCATTCGGAAGGAATAGAGCACCTGTGGTCGTTCCCCAATATGGATGGCGGCATGGTGGATGTGGTGACGGAGTCGATGCTTGACTATCAGAGTACTATGTTTGATGCCGTTGATAATTGGGACCAGCCTACGGCTGCCGACACGGCTATGATGCTGCGGATACGCAAGGTGGCCAAACGCACGGTGCAACTGTTCCCCCGCGATATCGCATCGGTGAATATCCTGGCAACTACCTACACGTTTTTCAAAGAATATGAGTCGGCCATCAAATATCTGCAAAGAGCAGAGCGCATTGACCCCAACGACTATGTGGTGCTGGGGAATATGCGCGATGTGTATGAACTCATGGGCAAGAAAAAGCTGGCCAAGCAGTACCAAGACAGGATGAAGAACTTGGAGTGATTGTAGATTGTAAATTTTAGATTGTAGAGTTCCGGGTGCGGGTCTTGGGGCGGCAGCCACTTTTTATTTTTTATTCGTTATATTCATTAATTTGTAAAGTCTTCTCTTACAAGGCCATGTTTGATTACTACGGCGGGGTTGCCGGCGAGGATTGTGCGTTCCTCTTGGTGTTTCCCGAAAACGATGCTTCCCGTGCCTACTGTGGTGAACGAGGGCAGTTGCGTGCCTTTGGCCACTACCACATGGCAGCCTATCCATACATGGTCGTGCAACGCTATTTCGCGGTCTTCGTTGCACCATTGGCCGTCGGCATCGATGAGTTTGTGCTGGTCGGTATCCATGAACGTGCAGCACCATGAGCAGCGTGCATGATTGCCGAAGGTGATGCCTTTGTGACAGATAATCAATGTTTTGGGTCCGATGTGGCTGTGGTTGCCTAAGTGCAAGGTGGCTTGCTCGGCCACCTCTACGGCGCTGCCTGCACCCCAGTCGCTCTCGCCACTGAATATCATGGTGCCGCGCAGATTGAGCCGAGTGCGGTCGGTGTGGAAGTTGGTCTGCTGATAGGAGGAAAAACCTATCTTGATAAGTCCCATGCGTAGGCGGGGCGCATCAATCTTTAGATGGCCGCCAAGGTTTTCGAGTCGGGTACGGTGGGAGATTAAAATGGGCAGGTGTATGGCTTGCCGGAATGGCAGCATACGGAAATTGAAGTATAGGCTACGGGGAAAGGCTAAGAGGTAGCGAAAAAAAGTTTGGCGTTTTTGGCGGTGGCGTTCGTTCATGGTGCTTATTGTTTCGGGATAGGGGAGGGGTTACTCAATTTTGAATCGAACAAGGAATGGTGCTTTGGCCATATCGGAAGGGTTGGTGCCCAGCTGGCCTTGCGGGGTGGGTACTCCCAGACTGTCGAAATGGGATTGCCAGTATTGGGGCAAGTTGCCAAGGCTATCGTTGAAGTTCATGGGTTGGGTCGAGAAAAGATGGCGGCCCTTGCTGTCGAAAAAGCATTCATATACTAGTTCGCTGCAATACAGGTGTTGGTTGTCGTGAGCAAAATAGTCGTCGTAGGGCTGGCCAAGGAATTGGTGCATCAAGGTGAGGAGTTTGGCTGTATCGTAGTCCACATCGACGTAGTACTTATCAATAGGACTGGCCTGATTGGTATCAACCATATTGGCTAGATAAAAGTCCTGCAATGTGTTGCGCACTACGCCCCGGCGAGGGAGTGCCTCGATGACGAAGACTCCGGAATCGGTACATTCTACAATAGCAACGTGGGTGTAGTGCCCTGTGGCGGCCGTGATGGCCTGATCCATATCTCCGGCCTGGTCGTGGACAAACAGCAGGTCGCCGGTGACAAAGCCATCGCAGTGCATACTATTGATGGGGAATGAAAGCATCTCATGGTTGTGGCAAGAGGCCAATATGCACGATAGCAGGATGATATTAAGCCATTTCATTATCTTATTCCATTCTGCCATATTTCATTTCTTCTCCGTGACTGTCGTATTGTTTGCGTTTGCCGGTGAGAGGCTGAGTGAGCGTGATGCGGACCACGGTGGTGCGCGCCAGCGAGCGAGCTATGCTGGGTTCGAAGTTGTGCATATTATCGGGAAGGAAGCGCTGGCAAATAGTCCGCAGCGCGAGAATTTTCTCTTCATCGGAAATTACCACTTCGGCTATGCCAAAGCCGATGGCAGACTGGTATTCTAAAGTGAAACTGCCGTCTTTAGGACCAACGGTGGGTTTGCACCGGCCTACCGCCGAAATGCAGACATTGGGGTTGGCTTTGATGCAGTCGAGTTTCTCGCCCTCACCGGCACAGTGAAAATAGAATGTATGGTCGTCGGTGCGGACAATATTGAGAGGCAATCCATAGGGTGTGCCGTCAGGACGGGTGACACTCAAAGTGACAAAAGGTGCTTTGTCGATTACTCCGAGCGCCCATTCGGCACTCATGGCTCTGCTTTCTTTTCTCATAACGTTGAAATTTTTGATGTTACCTAAATTAACGATTATTATTAATTATTATTGTAGGAGAAGGTTATAGTATCGGAAAAAAGTCGTAAATTTGCAAACTCAAAAAAGGTGGGATGATGATTTGTTATTCTGCTGAAATAGATTGAGAAATACATAATTATAAACAAACAAATTAAACTATTATCACAATGAAAAAAATGATTTTTGCCGCCGCTATGTTTACCGGCGCAATGATGATGACCGCTTGCAACCAGAATGCAAACACTGAAGAAGTGATGGATACCCTTGTTGAGGAAGTGGCAGTTGTTGACACCCTGAAGTATGCTGCTAACCCCATGGGTGATGAGCAGACTGTTGAGTTTCTTATTGCTGAAGACCAGCTGGTTGGCGCTATGTGCAATGGCGAAGAGAAGCCTTGCGTGATGCAGAAAGAGTCGATGGTGGTTTATGGCGATGCTGAGCCTACCGCTGTGGTTGACTCGCTGAAGCAGAGCTACAAGATGGTGAAGTGCATCAATGCCCAGGTGATGGACCGCATGAACCATGGTGAGAAGAACAATGCCTGGATTATCCTCTACACCAACGAGGAGTGCGGTGGTTGCTGCCAGAAATAATTGCAGACAGTCAATTATCGAAGATAGAGCCATTCCTGATTAGGAGTGGCTCTTTTTTTTGTTTTTAGGGTTAAAAATCTGTAGAAATGTTGATTTGCTGTATCGGAATATGGTGGGAATAGTTTTCTATTTTTTGAAAAAAATGATGTGGCTAAACATTTAATAATTAGTTGGAAATACAGATAAGCTGAAAGAAAATGAATTTTTTTTTGTGTTTATTGAAAAAAAAGTAGTAATTTTGTATCCCGTATTTTTGTTAATTCAACGCACAGAATTATGAAACACGGTTTTGATAACGAGAAATATCTCAAAATTCAGTCTGAACACATCAAAGAGCGCATCTCTAAGTTCGGCGACAAACTCTACCTTGAATTTGGTGGCAAAGTATTTGACGACTTCCATGCTAGTCGTGTCTTGCCCGGTTTTGAACCTGACAGCAAGTTGAAAATGCTGATGCAGCTCCGTGACGATGCGGAAATCGTATTCGCCATCAGTGCTCGCGACATCGAGAAAAATAAAGTGCGTGCCGACATCGGCATAACCTACGACGACGACGTCCTCAGACTGCGCAACGAGTTTATGAGCCGTGGTTTATTAGTCAGCGCTGTTTGTATCACACAATATAGCGGTCAACCCTCAGCACAGGCTTTCCGTGAGCGTTTGGAACGCATGGGTATCAGCGTTTATTACCTTTATCTTATTGAGGGTTATCCTACCAACGTGGATGTGATTTGCTCAGAGAATGGTTTCGGCCGCAATGAGTATATCAAGACTACTCGTCCTTTGGTAGTTGTCACCGCACCCGGCCCTGGTAGCGGAAAAATGGCAGTCTGCCTCAGCCAGTTGTATCAGGAAAACAAGCGTGGCATCAAGGCAGGCTATGCTAAATTTGAAACCTTCCCTATTTGGAGTATTCCTCTGAAACACCCTGTAAATGTGGCTTATGAGGCTGCTACCGCCGACCTGAATGATGTGAACATGATTGACCCGTTCCATCTGGAAGCATACGGCAAGACCGCCATCAACTACAATCGTGATATTGAGATTTTCCCCGTACTGAATGCTATTTTTGAGGGTATTTATGGTCACAATGACTATTATAAATCCCCTACTGATATGGGTGTGAATATGGCAGGTTTCTGCATTAGCGACGACGATGTCTGCTGCCAAGCCTCTAAGGATGAGATTGTCCGCCGCTATTTTGATGCTCTCTGCAAGTTTGCCCAAGGCAAGGCATCGGAAAAAGAAGTTGGACAGAACGCCATATTGATGAAGCAGATGAAGATTACGATTGAGGACCGTCACACTGTTGTCGCAGCACGTGAACGTGCTGCCCAGGAAGGTAGTCCGGCAGCGGCTATTGAACTGGAAGACGGCACTATCATTACCGGACATTCCAGCTCATTGCTTGGTGCTTCTGCTGCTTTGCTTATCAATACCGTTAAGCATCTTGCTGGTATTGATCACGATCTTAAACTCATCCCTCAGGAATATATTGAACCCATTCAGTACACCAAAACCGGGCTACTCCATGGCAACAACCCAAGACTGCATACCGATGAGGTTCTTGTGGCACTCTCCATGCTGAGTCTGAAGAATGAGAACTGCAAAAAAGCTCTTGCCGCCCTGCCTCAGCTGAAAGGCTGTCAGGTTCACGCAACTGAGATTTTGAGCGAGGTTGATCAGAAGATTTTCAAGAAACTGGGTATCAACCTTACCTCTGATCCCACTCCCAAAAAGATGAAATAATATTTCGGATAAAAAATGAAAAGGAGAAGTCGCTCTGCGGTTTCTCCTTTTTCTTTTGCCCAGACAGAATCAGCTGGGCATCATATTGTAATGTGATTAATACTGTTCTTTCTCATTCGGAAAATCAACGCTCTTTACATCGTCTATGTATTGGCGTACAGCGTTGCTGATGTCCTCACCAAAGGTGCCGTAGGTGCGCAGGTATCGTGGTTTGAACTGCTGGGTGATGCCAAGCATGTCTTGAAGCACAAGCACTTGTCCGTCGGTGCCATTGCCAGCACCGATGCCGATGGTGGGAATATGTATCTCTTTGGTTACACGGGATGCCAATGCGGCGGGTATTTTCTCTAGCACAATGCTGAAGCATCCTGCCTCCTCTAATATATGGGCGTTG
>JAKSMO010000047.1 GCA_024400545.1 Bacteroidales bacterium
TGGAGGGCTGTTTGCGGATGCAATCTTCGTTGTGGTTGACCGCTTCGGTGGTGAGGAGTTTGCGCTCCTGTGCCTTGAAGGAAGGATCGCCAATCATGCCAGTGGCACCACCTACCAGGGCTAAGGGCTTGTGGCCTGCGGTTTGGAGGTGCTTGAGCAGCATAATGCTCACCAGGTGTCCGATATGGAGAGAGTCGGCGGTGGGGTCGATGCCTACGTATGCTGTGGTCATCTCTTTGGAGAGCTGTTCCTCGGTGCCGGGCATCATGTCGTGGATCATACCGCGCCATTTGAGTTCTTGAACAAGATTAGTATCCATGGGATATGTTTTTTACGAGTGTGATGGTTTCGGCTTTTATGCCAGAAAACAATTATATTTGGTATAATATATAAAAAGAGGTACTGTGTTTTGGGCGCCAGTACCTCTTTTTAGTGTTGAAGTGTGTTACTTCACAATCAGCTTAGAGGTGGCTTTCTGACCGCCAACGATGACGTTGACAAGGTACATGCCGTGCTGCAAGCCCTGGCAGGAGATGGTGCTGGTGTGCACGCCCTCAGCCAAGCGGCCGAGCTGCTGACGCATGACAACCTTACCGGTGAGGTCGTAAATTACGAGGGTGGCGTTGCCAGCCTTAGCAATGTTGAGCTCCATGGTAGCATTGTCAACAGCGGGGTTGGGATAGAAGCGAACGCTGTTGTCGCTGTTGCCGTTGACGGTGGGAACACCGAGATAGATGTCGGGAGTGACGATCTCGTTGGTGTGGTCAACAACATAGGTGGTGTCCATAAAGATACCGCGGCCATAGGTGCCGAAGTACATAGCGTAAGCCCATTTGGTCTTGGGGAAGATGTAGTCGATTTCGGCAACACCGTCGTGGCCAAGGTGACGGATGAGCTTGTTGTCGTTGGTTACCTGGAACATTGCGGTAACAGGTACGCCAGCGAAAGAACCGTAGGTCTGCCAGTTGGAGCTGTTTACGCTCTCAGCTTTGAAAACACCGTCCTCGGTACCAATGAAAACATTGCCGTGGGTCTTCTCGATCATAGCGCTGTAAGCGGGGATACCGCCAGCAACGGTGATTTGACGGATGGTGGGGTTGGCACCGGAAACATTGTCGATATAAACAACGTTGGCACCCTCAGCGTTGAAACCGTCGAAGGTAATGATAGCAGCGTCCTTGCCTTCGCGAGGATCAATGGTGATGGAGGAAATGCGACGACCGAAGAAAATGGAAGTGTCGGTGGCCTGGATGGTGTCGGTGGTGGTTAAGCGGGTGCTGATGTTGTAGTCGAGATCGGCACGGATGCTGTGAACCTCGCGAGTGTAGTCAACAGAGTTGATGCCTTTCACACGAGCGATGAAAGATTTGTTGTTCTTGGTGTCTTCTACGACAACCAATGCGCAATCGCCATTCTGAGTCATAGTGGTGTAGCGAACGCCCATGCCGGGGTTGGAACCACCATTGATGCCATAGATGTGAGCCCAGAAGCGCTCGTCGTTGGCGATGTTACCTTCGGAAGGAGTAACAACGGTTTTGCGGAAGTCGGTGGGGAACCAGCACATGGAGACGTTGGTGTTCAGAGGATAGTCTTTCTCGACAGAGACCATGAGCAAGCGGCTCAGGTAAGGAGTGTGAACGGTGTGGCGGAGTTCGTCCTTAACGGTGAAGCCGTGGTCGAAAACATGCCAGAAGGGATACTGAGCGTGAGCAGGATCGAGAACCAT
Source organism: Bacteroidales bacterium (assembly GCA_024400545.1). Lineage (GTDB taxonomy): Bacteria > Bacteroidota > Bacteroidia > Bacteroidales > P3 > Colimorpha. Next base: position 1,727 of record JAKSMO010000047.1, read on the forward strand.
CATGGAGTCGCCAGCCTGAATCTTGAAGTTGGAGTTGATGTCCATGCGCTCGCCATTGCGATGAATGTAACCAATGGTGTCGATAGAGAAGGTCATTACGTCGTTGGTGTAGGTGTTGTTGTCGGTTTCCCACAGATAAATCTGGCCGATAGCGGGGCCGCCGGCAATACGGTCAGCGGTGAAATATTCTTCGGTAGTCCAGGTCTGAGAGTTGAAGTAGTTGGAGTAGTCGGCATAAGCACGGCCTACAGAACCATTAGCGCTGGAAACGAAGATAGGACGACGGCTGAGGGGGCTGTACTGGGTGAAGCGGGACGCTGCCACGCCACCACCGTTGCCTTTCCAGATGATGTTGGCCATGTGGTTGAGGTTGGAACGAGAAGCATCGTACCAAGAGGAGTCGTTGGCACCACCGCTGTGCTCGGTACGGCCTTCGATGAAGGGGCATGCATTAGCGTTGGCACCGCTGATGATAGAACCATCGGGGCTAACAGCAAGGCTGTTGATCTGAACGTTGTTCATACCGCGGTTCAGGTTGGTGTAGCTGCCCAGGTTATTGTAGGAAGCGTAAACACCGCCATCGGTGGTGATGTAGTAGTCGTTCTGCCAGTCGAGCATCATATCGTTCCATTTGGTGACGGAAACGATGCTGTGGATACCGGAGTGTACGAAAGCTGCGCTGGAGTAAACGTCAGCCATATAGTCGCCCATGTTCAAAGCGTTCTCGTTAGAGGAAGAAACAGTCCACTGGTAAGGAGAGTTCTCAACATAACCTTTACCAACCCAGATGTCGGCGCCGCCGATGATTACCTGAGAAGGATCAACGGGGTTCACAGCCAGGGTACCGCAGGTTTTAGCGGTAGCGATGCTGTTGAAGGGCACCACAGAGGTGGTGGTCAGCAGCTGCCAGCTGTTGGTGTTGCGGGTAAGGTAGAGACCGGACATCAAGCCTTTGTCGGTAATTGCCATTGCATAGAGGTAGCTCTCATCGGAGGGAGCGAGGGCCAACTTCAGGTCGCTAGCTTTTACGAAAGCCTCGCAAGAGCTGGTGATCTCAACGGGAGTGGAAGCGTTGATAATGTCGCTGATTTTGAAGAGACGGCCGCCTTCGTTGTAGAATGCGCGGTTGAACTGCTTGGAGAGGACTACGTTGGATACGTTGCCGGAGTGGACCAAGACAGGGGTGTTGTTGATTTGGTCAACAGAGTTCAGTGCCCAGCGGAAAAGACCTTTGTGGGTGGCAACATAAAGATAAGTAACACCCTGCATAGTCACCTGAGCCATGCTGTTTACGGAAGCAAAGTTGGCCTCGAAGTCGGTGCCAGGGTTGGTGCCGTTTACGCGGGTGAATTCTTTGGTGTTGGTGTTGAAGATAAAGAGACCGCGGCCGAGGGCGGTGAACTTGCTAACTCTGCTGCCCATGGGGTAGTAGCCTTCACCAGTAGCAACCACCATCATGCTGTCGTTAAGTTTAACCAAGTTGGAGATGGGGAGAGTAAGTTCTTCGCCGTTTACATAGCAGGGGACGTAGTTCCAAATGTCATTTTCTTCGTTGGTGCGGGTGTAGAGACCACCGGTGGCAGCACCAGCATACATGGTGACGTTGTCGTCCTGGTTGAACACGACGAGTGAGGTTACACGGCCACCAATGTTGTCGGGACCGATTTCAACAAGTGTGTTGTTCTGAAAATTTGCTTTTTGGGCCATTGCCGTGCCAGCAAAGCACATTGCAACGCCAACAATCAAGCCGAGAAGTACTTTTCTACTTTTCATAAGTTGTTTATATTTAATTTATTATTTAATTATTATCGTGTTATTAATTTAAGCAAAGATACGATTTTTTTTTAAAATAATAGATATATATTTCAAAAATATTCATTTTTTTATTTCTTTCACTGTGTTAAAGGTTGCTTTATGGCACTTTTGAAGGTGTGTTACGACTATTTTGGGGTGGACAGGAAATGACCTCAAAAGCGACACTTGAATGGCTGGCGATTTTATTGTTGCGTTGTCGCGTTTTTTTTGTAATTTTGCATATCAAATCACAATAGACACAAGTTATGAAAGACATTGGTAATGAAAAAAATAATCGTAGCAGAAGTTTCGCTATTATCACGGTGCATTACATTGTGGCTGCCATTTTGGGCTATGCAACATGGGCATTTGCCCAATCACAGTGGCCTCCGTATCGGGCAATTTTTTCGGCAGATGTAGTGGCGACGATTTATATTTGGATTTTGGGACTTGTCTATAAAAATGTCTCGTTTTATGATCCGTATTGGAGTGTGGCGCCACCGATCTTTTTGACGGCTTGGGCTGTTAAAATGTCCGCGTTTACGTTGCCAACCATATTGGTGCTTTTGGCTGTATGGATTTGGGCCATTCGTCTGACATACAATTGGATTTACACTTTCCATGGTCTGGCTTATGAGGATTGGCGTTATACTAAATTCCGTGTTGAGTGTTCGCCTTTTGTGTTCCAACTCATTAATTTTTTTGGTCTCAATATGGTACCGACCCTAGTGGTGTTTATGGCTATGCTCCCAGCCATAGATATGATGGGTGTTGCAGGCAATGGCGGAGTCCTCGTATGGATTGGTTTTGCGGTTAGTGTTGTGGCGGTTTGTCTGCAATTGATTTCGGATCGTCAGGCCCATGCTTTTCGTGCCGAACACCCTGGCAAAGTGTGCAATGTGGGCCTTTGGCGAAGGGGGCGCCATCCCAATTACTTAGGCGAAATACTTATGTGGTGGGGTGTGTGGCTGATGTATGTGTCGGTTTGCGGCATTGAGCATTACTGGTGGATGGTTGCCGGACCCATCTCGGTCACCCTTCTTTTCCGTTTTATCAGCGTTCCATTGATGGAAAATCGTCAGCTTTTGCGCAAGCCAGATTACGCAGAGTATAAACGTAATACAAGAATGTTTATTTAAAGTCTAATTTGGTTGTTAGGAGTCGCATTTCCCTGTGCTATCACCATAGAAAAAAGAGTCCGATGTGCATATGCATCGGACTCTTTTTTATTGAAGTATTATGGTTAGTTGTTTCCAAACAAGCGCTTTTCGACTTGCTCCATAACATGGCGGCCATCATGAATGACCTGCATGGCCCAATACAGTTTGAGGGTGGTTTGGTCTTCTGCTGATAACTGCCAGTGGATGTCTTTGTTGGCGCGCATTTTTTCGGTGAGGTAGAAAAGCGACAAAGCGGCGCATACGGAGATATTGAAGCTCTCGGTAAATCCGTACATGGGCACTTTTACATATCCGTCGGCATGGTCGATTGCCTCTTGGGTGAGTCCGGTGAGTTCGGTGCCAAAAACAAGGGCTGTGGGTTGCGAAATGTCGAGGTCGGTAATCATGGTGTCGTTCTCGTGGGGCAAGGTGGCAATGATCTTATATCCTTTAGCACGCAACTCATCGTAAGTCTGCAAGATGTTAGGATGCTTGTAGTAGTCCACCCATTTGTCCGAACCCATCGACACGTCGGAGTTGGGCGCATATTTATTTTTGTCCTCAATAACATGTACATCTTGTACACCAAAGCAGTCGCAGCTACGCAGCACGGCACTGGCATTGTGTGATTGGAATATGTCTTCGAGTACCACACAGATGTGGCGGGTGCGGTTCTGCACCAGGCGGTCGAAGAGCTGGCGCTTATTGTCGGAAAAAAGTTCGGCGGCAGCCTCGTAAAGGCGTAGTTTCTCGTCGTGGGAATATTGCTTGAAGAGGTCTTTGTTAGAAGCTTTTATTTCGGGCATAATTAAGGGATTTTATTTTCTGTGAATAGGTAAATATAATATGATTATTGTTTATTTAACTCTTTGAGATTAGCGTATTTAACAAAGGTATAGAAGGCCGACATTCGGCATACAATGAATCCGGCTTGACCATCAATGAATCCGCCTTTGAAAATGTAGTTGCGTAGGAAGTTCCAGAGGGGCTTTACCCATAAATCGCAGGGAGAACATTTTTTGCCTTGCTGGTGAGCCTTTTGGGCTGCCAAGGTGGCGTATTTGACCTGGCGGGCGGCATGGTCGGCAATAGAATAATAGGTATAATGCAGCAAATCGCCCGAAAGGTGGATGGTGGAAGAGGCTTGGGTGCGGATTTCTTCGTGAACGAGGCCGTCCCAATGGGCAGTTCCATTTTTCCATATACGGATTTTTGTGTCGGGATACCAGCCGCAGTGGCGTATCCAATGGCCGCAATAGTTGCTTAAACGATTGAAAGAGAAGCAAACATCATCAGGATAGTGCCCCTCTTTGACTTGTGCGATAGCGTCGCGCAGCTGGGGCGATAGGGCTTCGTCGGCATCGATTGATAAAATCCAGTGTCCTGTGGCAAGGGTGGCGGCATAATTCTTCTGCTCAGCAAAACCCTGCCAGGGGTGATATTGGAAACACACCCCTTTTTGCACACAAATCTGCTCAGTTTGATCGATAGAGCCCGAATCAACCACAATGATTTCGTCGGCAATGCCGCTCAAAGAATCGATGCATCGCCCAATGTTGCGCTCTTCGTTTTGTGTTATGATTACGGCAGATAGCTTATTCATAGAGGTATGTGGAAAATTTAATAATAATTAAAAATTATTTTGATTTTGCAAAGATACGATTTTTTTTTGTATTTTTGCAATCTCAAAAAACAAACAAACATGTCACTTGTTATCGGTTTCGAAGCTAAAAGAGCTTTCAAGAATAATACAGGACTAGGCAACTATAGTCGAATGCTGATCTGCGGTTTGGCAGATGCACATCAGGATGTCCGTTGCTTTTTGTATTCGCCAGATATGAATGGTGAATACAGGAGTTTTTTTAGTGGCTATGCCAATATCTCTACCCGTATGCCTACGGGTTTTGACAAAAACATGCCCAATTTGTGGCGTTCCTGTGGCGTTTCGATGCATCTGAAGGGTGATAAGGTGGATATTTTCCACGGCTTGAGCCACGAACTGCCCCATGGTATTCCTGGCTCGATTAAGAAGGTGGTTACGATGCACGATTTGATTGTGTGGCGCTATCCCCAATACTATAGTTTATTTGACCGTGTGGCCCATCGCGTAAAACAGCGCCATTCTTGCAAGAATGCCGATTTGGTTGTGGCCATCAGCGAACAAACTAAACGCGACTTGGTGGATATGATGCACATCCCCGAAGAAAAGATTCGTGTGATTTACCAGTCGTGCGACCCCATGTTCTGGCGTCCGATAGATACCGCAAGTATCCAGCGAGCTCGTAAGGATTACCACCTGCCCGAGAAGTATGTGGTGTGCGTGGGCACAATAGAAGAACGTAAAAACCAGGCTAATGTGGTGCGTGCCATGGCCGAGGTGCCAGAAGATGTGCATCTCGTGATTGTTGGTCGCCCTCACGGCAGATACATCAATGAAGTGAATGCCGCTATTCGCAAGAACAAGCTTCAGGACCGCGTGCGCATTGTGTCGAATGCGGAGTTTGAGGATTTCCCTGCCTTGTATGCTGGTGCTTTGACTTCTGTGTATGTGTCTCAGTTTGAAGGATTCGGCATCCCCATTCTGGAATCTATGTGCTGCGATACGCCTGTGGTGACCTCCAATGTCAGCTCTATGCCTGAAGCTGGTGGCGACGCTGCGCTCTATGTGGATCCAAACAATGTGAGCGAAATAGCTAAGCAGATTACCTCCGTTGTGACAAACCCCGATCTTCGATCCAAACTGGTAGAGAAAGGTCGTGCGCAGCGCGAAAAATTCACGCAGGAAAAAATCATTGGCGATTTCTATGCACTGTATCGCTCTCTGGTGCCAGAAGAGTCGGATGAATAAAAGACGATAAATCATCATCAATAACGAGCGGTGGTCAGTATCTGTAAACGTCAACGTAAACTGACTGCCGCTTTTTTTTTTGTGATTCGGTAGAACTTTGCATAATAAGTGAAATATTGTGGACTTATTGAAAAAAGAAGGAGTGCGGCAAATGCTTTTGATTTCCATGGTTTTGAATACAGCTTGCTTCCCGTTGGGCATGGGTGGAAATAATGCTAAAAAAAGAATCTATTGATATATTAGAAAAAAAAGTGTAATTTTGCAGTTGATAAATATAAATGCATGAGAGTATGAAAACAATTGAGGCTATAAGACTTAGGGTGAAGGAAACGATGGCGTATCGTTTGCTCTCTATCTGCGTTCATTTCAATAAGGTGACTTCGGCAATAGCTGCAAATAAGAGGGCGGAGAAAGGGTTGGCCCGCATGGCTCTGGCCTGGCGTGTGGCCTCTGCCTTTGTAAGAGAAAGTTGGTTGCCGCAGGATTATTTTTCGTATGGCTATGAGGGTATGACAAAAGCCGAACGCCATGATTTTGTTTCGGAATATGAGTTTGCCGCATTCAAAGCGCGCCTGAACAATTATCCTGAACGCGACATGAGTGCCAATAAGTGGAATACCTATTGCCTCATGAAAGATTATTATGGCCGCAAAGCCTGCATGTTGCCCTCAAAAGCAGAGGCCTCGGCAAAGGATGTGTGCGATGAAATTAATCAAGTGTGGTCGGGCGAGGTGTGCGCGGAGAAACCTTTTGTCATAAAGCCTTTGTGGCAATGTAGTGGCATGGGGGTGTATGTGGAGCATCTGTCGATACCCTGCACTGTGGATTGTGTTGAAGAGCTGATGAAAGACTTTGATTCGAGTGTCATAATGGAGGAGTTGATTGAGCAGAGTCAGGTGTTGTCGCAGTTTCATCCTCATTCGGTGAATACGGTGAGAATCAATACCTATCGCAAAGGAAAGGATGTTCGTATCTTTTTGCCATATTTCCGAATTGGCAGGGGTGAGAATTTTGTTGACAATACCAACCATGGCGGAATTCTGGCTTCGATTGATTTGGAGTCGGGCGTGGTAGAGGCTGCATACGATACCCAAAATAATTGTTACCCGCAGCATCCCGATACCCATGTAACCTTCACGGGTTTTCAGATGCCCCGATGGGAAGAGGCCAAACGGATTGTGGTGGAACTAGCGCTTAAGTTTGAATATCTGCAGCTGTTGGGTTGGGACCTGGCTCTAACTGATAATGGTTGGGTGGTTGTTGAAGTAAACTCGGATCCCGGAATCAAGATTGCTCAGAAGCATTTTAGAGCAGAGTTTGAATATCTAAAAAATATGTAAGCTATTATGTCGAAGGTATCATCAATCAAAAGAAGTCTGCAATCTTCAGTATTGTATCGCTATGTTTCAATTTGTAGGCATCCTGAAAAAATAACCGATGCCATCAATAGTCAACGACCTAACGTTGATGCTAAGGAGCGCCGTAGATTGGAACGTAAGATTCGGATGACTTTTGCTAAGTATGGTTGGTCGCCCTACGAGTATCTTTTTGAGGATTTTGATAAGTTTTCTAAGGCTGATGTTCGCGACTTTGTGCCTTTTTACGAATATATTTCCTTGTGCTCGCAATTTAATGATGCCCAAGGTTTGGCAATTAGCGAGGACAAATGGGTCAGCTATCTTTTTTTGGAAAAATACTATGGCCGTAAAGCCTTTTTGCTGCCGGGCAAGGTAACCGAGATTAAGGGTGCGTTGATTGATGAATTGAATAACCATTGGCCTGGTGAAGGAAATGAAATGGCTAAGTTCATTATTAAGCCATTGTCGTTGGATAGCGGAATTGGTGTGCAGATTCTGTCGGTGCCTTTGCCTTTTGACCAAGCAAAGGTTGCCGAATTGGTGGAGTCCTACCCCGAGGGCTCTATCATCGAAGAGGTGATTGAGCAAGCCCATTTTATGGCCCAGTTCCATCCTCAGTCGGTTAATACAGTCCGTATCAGTACCTTGCGAATGGGTGATGATGTGCGAGTTTTTTTGCCGTTTGCCAGAATAGGGCGGTCGGGAAATATTGTTGATAATACCCACAATGGGGGTATTTTGGTGCCCATCGATATCAATACCGGTGTTTTGCAGGCTGCCTCAACGATAGATTACACCCGATATCCAAAGCATCCCGACACTGGTTGCCAAATCGAGGGAGTGCAGATCCCGATGTGGGAAGAAGCGAAAGCCATGGTGGAAGAATTGGCGATGAAGTTTGACCACCTGCAACTGATAGGTTGGGATTTGGCGTTGACGGATAAAGGATGGGTGGTAGTGGAAATCAACTCCAGTCCGGGAATTCCCGTCGTAAAACGTCATTTCCGTTCCGAATTTGAGAGTCTAAAACGGTTTGTTGCCGAGCACCAAGATTGACATTCTGCACCAGATTTACCTCCGTCGAAGCTCCGTTGTAGCTCCGAAGAAGCTCCGCTCGCTCTGTCGGAGCAAATGCGAATCGAGTTAGGAGGCATTAGGCGAGGATGCAAAATAGTGGGTGACGCTGTCGGTGTAGGTCTTTGAAACAGGTAGAACGGTGTCGGTTTGATAGAGTTCGAGTATGAGCCCGTCGTTTTCTCGTTTGAGCAATTTTACGTTCTGCACATTGACGAGGTAGCCACGATGGCAGCGTAGCAATCCGTGGCTGACGTATGCGTCCTCCACCTGTTTCATTGAGGAATGGTGGATGTAGCAATCTACGTTCCCATCATTTATATAATATATGTTCGTGTAATTGTCGTTGGCGGCAATATAGAGTATGTTCTTTTTCTGGGTGCCGAAAACCAAATGTCCGCTCTTGTCGTAAAAATTCATCATTTCGTCAATTTGGGGACGGATCTCGGGTTTGGTTTGCTGCTCGTTGAGCATGGCTTTAAGCGCCGAAATCTCCATGTTGCGTTCTCTTATTTGGAAGAGCAGGATGCTAAAGCTATACGGTATAATGAGCCATACGGAGACAAATATTGTTACACGACCAAAGATGATACTGAGCGACAGGGTGCTGTTGCTGTTGATGCTTTGTGCCAAAAAGGTCAGGGCGGCGATGATGATAATCCATTCGCAAATCAGCCATGTCAGATAGCCCGAAATCTTCATGTTTACTCTCTTGATTACGATGTAGAGTAGCACTCGGCTAAGCACGATGATGGTGATGCCGGCACATACAAGGATGGCGGAATAGAGGGGCATTGATTCGCCCCAAAGTCCGTTTTTGGAGCCAGTGATGCCGATAGGTTTGTAGAACATCCAGAACAGAATTGCGACAATGGCTCCAAGTATCAAAAACTGAAAAATGCTGCGTTTTTCGGTTAGAAATTGGGGTGCATGAAGGAGAGTCTTGTTAAAAAAATTCATGTTAATTTATAATATTTTGCCAAAAATGCCGTTATTTTACCCAAAATAACCCTATTTTGCCCATTTTATTGCGCTAAATGTTATTTTTTTATTGTATAATACAAAAAATATATGTTTCTTTGCATATTTAAATCAAACCTCTTTTGAGGCGATTTGTGCAAATTAATGAATGATAAAAATCGAAATAATTAAACAATTTTGATATGAGAATTATTGGAACAGGAAGTGCTATGCCATCGTTCAGTGTGACGAACGATATGCTGGCAGAATTTCTTGACACAAACGACGAATGGATTGCCACCCGTACTGGCATCCGCGCTCGCCGTGTTCGCACCACAGAGACCTTGACTGATCTTGCTGTAGCAGCATCAAAAGGCGCTTTAGAATCGTCGAAGGTAAATCCTGACGATATTGATTTTGTCATTTGCTCTAATGTTGGTAACAATTACGTGACTCCTAATCTGGGTTCAATCATTCAGGCACATCTCGGGCTCCATGCTCCTAGCTTCGACCTGAATGCCGCATGCACTGGTTTTATGTATGCTCTTTCGGTAGCAGACAGCTTTATTAAGGCTGGCACTGCCCACAAGATTTTGATTGTGGCTGCCGAAGAACCCGCTCATTTTAACGATTGGTCAAAGCGCGATACCACCATTCTTTTTGGTGATGGCGCCGGTGCTGTGGTTGTGAGCGATGAGAGCGACGACCTGCTCTCTCTTTGCCTGGGCACAGTGCCCAATCGTGACGTGATCGTTTACAAACGCCGTTTAGAAAATCTTCCTTATGAGAAGGAAGGTGTTGACGAGACCGAGCCTTTGAAAATGAATGGTCGCGAAGTGTTCCGCATGGCAGTTGAGTCTTCTCAGAAAGACCTTCACAAAGTGATGGACATGGCCAGCGTCACCCCCGATCAGATCGACTACTTTATTCTCCACCAGGCTAATGCCCGCATTCTTAACTCTATTCGCGAGCATCTCGGTCAGCCCGAGGAGAAAGTTCCTCAGAATATTCAGAACTACGGTAACGTATCATCAGCTTCGATCCCCGTGTTGCTTGACGAGGTTTCTCGCTCCGGCAAACTTCAGGAGGGTCAATTACTTGCCTTCAGTGCTTTCGGCGCAGGTTTTACCTCTGGCGCTGCAGTACTTCGTTGGCATAAAATCAATTATTAACTAATTCAACTTTTAAATTTGAAATTATGAAACGTGTAGTTATAACCGGTATGGGTTGCGTCAACCCTCTTGGCAACGACATCAATACCTTGTGGGACAACCTCCTCAAGGGCAAGAACGCCATCGACACTATCACTTCCATCAATAATCCTGATCTTCCTGTGCATGTTGCAGCCGAAGTAAAGGAATTCGACCCCATCGCTATGGGTTTGGACAAAAACATGGCTCGTAGAAACGACCGTTATGCTCAGTTTGCTCTGGCAGCTGCCAAGCAGGCTTGGCTTGATTCCGGTCTTGTTGTTGAGCAGGATGTGGCTCCCGAGCGCCTGGGTTGCGCTATTGGTAGCGGTATTGGTGGTATTCACACTTTTATCAAGGAACAAACTCAGATCCTTTCTGAAGGTGTTCGCCGTGTAAGCCCCCTCTTTATCCCCATGATGATTGCCAATATTGCATCGGCCAATGTGGCTATCATGCTCAATGCTCAGGGTCCCAACCTCCCCATCGTAACCGCTTGTGCAACCGGTACCCACTCCATCGGTGAAGCTTACCGTATGGTTAAGGACGGTTTGGCCGACGTAATGGTTACTGGCGGTACCGAGGCTGCTATTACCGAGATTGCTATCGGAGGTTTTGCCAACAGTAAGGCTCTCTCCACTGCCACCGACCCCAATGCAGCATCCATTCCCTTCGACGCTCGTCGTCATGGTTTCGTAATGGGTGAAGGCGCTGGCGTGATGGTGCTCGAAGACTACGACCTGGCAGTGCGCCGTGGTGCTCATATCTATGCCGAGGTTGTTGGCTACGGCAACACCTGTGATGCTCACCATATCACTGCTCCTCGTCCCGATGGTAAGTGTGCCGCTCAGGCTTTGCGTCTTGCTTTGCAGAGCGCCAACTATCAGGGTGAGAAACTTTACATCAATGCACACGGTACCTCTACTCCCCTCAATGATAAGGGTGAAACTGCCGCTATCAAAGAAGCTCTGGGCGAAGAGGCTGCTCGTCGCGCAGTAATTAGCTCCACCAAGTCGATGATGGGTCACATGCTGGGTGCAGCTGGTGCTATCGAGCTTGTTATCAGTGCTCTTACGCTGAAACACGGTGCCGTAGCTCCCACCATCAACTACCGCGAGGCTGATCCCGCTTGCGATTTGAACTACACTCCCAACACCGCTGTTGATTTTGCAGCCGAGTTTGCCATCTCCAACTCCTTCGGTTTTGGTGGCCAGAATGCATGCGTGGCTCTTCGCAAAATTTAATTAACACACAAGATAACTAATTGAAATTTCTGATATATGGTACTCAATAGAGACGAAATTAAGACTTTCATGCCCCATCGTGAGCCAATGTTGCTTGTTGACGATGTGGAACTTCAAGGTGAAATTGGCGTGGCTCACTACCATGTTACTGGCGACGAATTCTTCCTGCAGGGCCACTATCCCGGATATCCCGTTGTTCCTGGTGTAATCCTTTGCGAAATCATGGCTCAGAGCAGCTGCATCTTGCTGCGCGAAGCTTTGGAAAATGCCACTCCTTTCTACAGCGGTATCGACGGTGCTCGTTTCAAACGTCAGGTTCGTCCTGGCGACACCGTAGAGATCACTAGTAAGATCATTGAGAGCCGTCTTGGCACTTATATGGTTGAAGCTAAGGCTACTGTCGAAGGTCAGCTTTGCGTAAAGGGTAAGCTCATGTTCACCCTCGTACCCAAGAACAAATAATAAATAAGAATAAATACATTAATATAGATATGAATCTGTTAGAAAATAAAATCGCGCTCATCACTGGCGCATCCCGTGGCATTGGTCGCGCAACCGCACTCATGTTGGCTAAAGAAGGTGCCGACGTTATCTTCACTGATTTCCGTGAGGACGACAACAGCAAGTCTCTCGAAGCTGAAATCACCGCAATGGGTCGTCGTTGCCGTTTCTTTGCTGCCGACGCTTCCAACACTGAAGTCACTATGGGCATTGCCGACGCCGTACAGAAAGAGTTTGGCCGTTTGGACATCCTTATCAACAACGCTGGCATCACCCGCGACAATTTGCTTCTCCGCATGTCTGAAGCTGATTGGGATCTCGTAATGAACTGCAACCTGAAGTCCGTCTTCAACTACTGCAAGGCTTTCACCCCCATTATGCTGAAACAGCGCAGCGGCTCCATCATCAACATCAGCTCCATTGTAGGTATCAATGGTAATGCTGGCCAGTGCAACTATAGCTCCACCAAGGCTGGTATCATTGGTTTCACCCGTAGCTTGGCCAAGGAAGTAGGCTCTCGCAGCATCCGCGTCAACGCCATCGCTCCCGGTTTTATCGAGACTCCCATGACCCAACAGCTTGGCGAGGCTGCTCTCAACGAGTGGCTGAAGGCTATCCCCATGCGCCGTCCCGGTCAGGCCGACGATATCGCTCGCACCGTAGTTTATCTTGCATCTGAACTCTCAACTTATATCACTGGTCAGGTGCTCCGTTGCGACGGCGGTCTGTCTCTTTAATTAAAGGAAATTAATGAAAGTTGATGTTGGTTGAAATAGTTGATGAAGTTGTTGGGGCAATGCTGTTGTTTCCACCCTTCATCAACTATCAACCGCAAACAGCGTCAACTCCGATAAATGAATACAAATCTTAAACACCAATAATCTTCCTATGTCAGGTTTGAAAATTGTTGTACTTGCAAAACAGGTTCCCGATACTCACAATGTCGGTTCCAATGCAATGAACCCCGACGGCACCGTCAACCGTGCCGCTCTCCCCACTGTCTTCAATCCCGAAGACCTCAATGCCCTTGAAATGGCTCTGCAGGTTAAAGACCGCATTCCCGGCACCCACGTCACCGTGGTCACCATGGGTCTGCCCAAAGCCGCTGGCATCATCACCGACTCTATGTCTCGTGGTGCCGACGATGGCTTCGTACTTAGCGATCCTCGTCTGGGTGGTGCCGATACTTTGGCTACCTCCTATGCGCTGAGCAAAGCTGTAGAGATGATTGGCAATGTTGACCTTATCTTCGGCGGTCGCCAGGCTATTGATGGCGACACCGCTCAGGTAGGTCCTCAGGTTGCTGAAAAACTCAACATCCCCCAGGTCACTTATGCAGAGACCCTCGTCAACGTTGATAACAAAAGCATCGAACTCACTCGCCGTTTGGCCGATGGTATCGAGCAGGTACGCGTAAACTTCCCCGCTGTTGTTACCGTCACTGGTACCGCTCAGCCTTGCCGTTTCGCCCATGCTCATCGCCTGATTAAGCTTGATGGCCAGGTTGTCGAAACTCGCAATGCCGATGATATCAAGCCCGATCTCGAGCGCATTGGTAAGAAAGGTTCTCCCACCAAAGTTAAGAAAATCCAGAATGTTGTTCTCGCTCACAAAGAGAGCCAGATGGTAGAGCCCAAGACCGAGGCTCTTAGCGAACTCATGGGCACTCTGATTGCCGAGCACATCATCTAATAATTAATTATTAAGAATTGATAATTTATTTGGGATCATTTATCCTTCTTCGGTAAAATCTCATCTTGAATTATAAATCTTAAAGCAATCTTTCTGATAAAAATGAACAACGTATTAGTATATTGCGAACTGACTGAAAACAACCATATCGCCGATATCAGCCTCGAACTCTGCACCAAGGGTCGTCAGCTGGCTACCGAGATGAATGGCCGTCTTCAGGCTGTTGTTGCTGGCAGCAATGTAAAAGAAGTGGCTGCCGAGCTTTATCCCTACGGTGTTGACGAGGTGTTTATGGCCGACGACGCTCGCCTCTCTCCTTATCGCACCCTTCCTCATTTCGAGGTGGTACTCAAAGTCTTGAACGAGCAGAAGCCTGATGTTGTGCTCTTTGGCGCAACTACCGTAGGCCGCGACCTCGCTCCCCGTATCTCCTCGCGTCTCCAGTGCGGCCTCACCGCCGACTGCACCGCCCTTGAGCTTGGCGATCATACCGACACCCTCACTGGCAAGGAATACAAAGGCATCCTTCACCAGATTCGTCCCGCTTTTGGTGGTAATATCATCGCCACCATCATCACTCCCGAAAACAAGCCCCAGATGGCTACCGTTCGTGAAGGCGTGATGCGTAAGGAAATTTTCGACGCCAACTACAAAGGCACTCTCAGCATGGTTGATGTTGCTGGTATGCTGGAAGAGGCCGACAAGGCTGTTACCATCATCCGCCGCGAAATCGTTGAGAAGAGCATCAACATCAAAGGTGCTTCCATCATCGTGGCCGGTGGTTATGGCGTAGGCTCCAAGGAGAACTTCAAGATGCTCCACGATCTGGCTCACCTCATTGGCGGTGAAGTAGGTGCTACCCGCGCTGCTGTCGATGCTGGTTTCTGTGAGCCCGAGCGTCAGATTGGTCAGACTGGTGTCACCGTCCGTCCTCGTCTCTATATTGCCTGTGGTATCTCTGGTGCCGTCCAGCACCGTGCAGGTATGGAGCAGTCTTCCAAAATTATCTCCATCAATACCGACCCCAATGCTCCTATCAACGCTATTGCCGACTATACCATCATCGGTGACGTTGCTACCGTGGTTCCCATGCTGATGGATTGTTATTCAAATAATTTGAAGTAATTATGAATTTTTATAACGACAACCCAAGTCTTTCTTTCTATCTTCATCATCCCGATATGGCTCACGTAACCGAGGTTCGTGAGAAGGGATTCACCACCACCGCTGAAGGTGGCCCCGCTGATGCCGAGACCGCTGTTCGTCAGTACGACATGGTTCTCAACCTCCTGGGCGAAATTGCAGGTGAGGTTATTGCCCCCAATGCAGCCGATGTTGACCACGAAGGTCCCAAGCTGGTTGATGGCCGTATTCAGTATGCTCCTGGCACCGTTCAGAATCTTAAGGCTCTCGTGCAGAGCGGCCTCTTTGGCATGACTCTCGAGCGCAAATACAATGGTATGAACATGCCCCGCGTCGTGGCCGTTATGGCTGCCGAGATGATTGCTCGCGCCGATGTGGGTTTTGCTACCATTTGGGGTCTGCAAGACTGCGCCGACACTATTCAGGAGTTTGCCTCCGATGAGCTCAAAGACAAGTATCTCCCCCGTATTTATGAGGGTGCTACCTGCTCCATGGACCTCACCGAGCCCGACGCTGGTTCCGACCTCCAGAGCGTCCGCCTCAAGGCTACTTGGGATGAGGCTGCTAACTGCTGGCGCCTCAATGGTGTGAAACGTTTCATCACCAATGGCGATGCCGACATCCATCTCGTGCTTGCTCGTTCCGAAGAAGGCACCACCGATGGTCGCGGTTTGAGCTATTTTGTTTTCGACAAGGCTGATGGCGGTATGACCGTTCGCCGTATCGAGAATAAGATGGGTATCAAGGGCTCGCCCACTGCCGAGCTCGTTTTCCGCAACGCTCCCGCTCAGCTCGTAGGCTCCCGCAAGCTGGGTTTGATCAAATATGTAATGTCGCTGATGAACGGTGCTCGCCTTGGTGTGGGTGCTCAGTCTATCGGTCTTTGCGAAGCTGCTTTGCGCGAAGCTGAGGTTTATGCTGCTTCCCGCGAACAGTTCGGCCATGCTATTGGTCAGTTCGTAGCCGTTCAGGATCTCATCAACGGTATGCGTGCTCGCCTCGAAGGTGCTCGTACCCTCATGTATGAGACCGCTCGCTGGGTCGATCTTTCCGGCACTGGCAAGCAGGCTGCTCGCACCGCCGATATCCTCACTCCTCTTGTTAAAATGACCGCATCCGAGTTCGCCAACAAGTGCGCTTACGACTGCATCCAGGTTCATGGCGGTTCCGGTTTCATGAAAGAGTACGCTTGCGAGCGCCTCTATCGTGATGCCCGTATCCTTACCATTTACGAGGGCACCAGCCAGCTCCAGGTAGTTGCTGCCATCAAGGGTATCGCCAGCGGCGCTTACCAGACCCTCATTGCCGACTACGATGCAAAGGCTGCTCAGCTCAACCTCGAAGGCGAAATGGCCGAATGCCTGGCCAAGTTGCGCGCTCGCGCCACTGAGTACGAGGCTCTCCACGCTCGTGCTACCGCCAACGGCACCACCGATCCTCTCTTCGATCACATGGCTCGCCGTCTTACCGAGCACATTGCCACCACCATCATGGGCTACCTCCTGCTCCTCGATGCTGCTCGCGATCCTCACTATCTCGAGTCCTGCAAATGGTTCCTCGAAGACTAGTCTGCTTTTTCGCGAATCAAATAACAAGGCCCGCAACTTTCGGTTGCGGGCTTTTTTTGTAATGACTAGTCTCAGTTACCTTGGGTTCGTAAAACAAATGAGGTCGAAGGCTACCCTTCGACCTCATTATATTAATGATGATAAAGATTAGCGCATCAGGAAATTAATGTCGTCCTCCAAAGCGTACTCTTTGGTGTTGGCCATGCTCTGGTGGAAAACCTTCATCTTATTGGGCTTGCCGATCAGTTTCAGCTGGCCGTTCTCCAGGCTCAGGGCTGTGGCCTCGCGAATGGCTGCCACTACGGCGGTAGGATTCACCATGATATATTCCTTCAAGCGGTCGTCGCGAGTCTCGCCACCATGCTTGGGGTCGAAAAAGTCGGTGTAGTGGGGGTTGATTTGGAAAGGCACAAGATTCATGCACTCGAAACTAGCGGGCTCCACAATGGGCATATCGTTGGTGGTGCACAGCGTGGGTCCAGCCACATTGCTACCTGCGCTCCAGCCCATATAGGGCATACCCTCCATAGCGCGACGGTTGATGGCCTGCATCAAACCCTGGCGATGAAGCTCACGCACCAGATGGAAAGTGTTGCCACCGCCTACGGCCACGCATTCGGCTTCATACACAGCCTTCACAGGGTCGGCAGCATGGTGCACGCTCACCAGCTCAACGCCAAACTCAGCATATACTTTGGCCACCTTAGCCTCATACACATTATACGAAGCCTCCAGTCCCTCGTCGCTCAGGCTAACGCCGGCAAAAGGAACGAAAAGCACTTTCTTTACATTGTGGCGTTTGCAGAAGTCGGCCACCATATCTTTGCACCAGCCGAGGTAAGCCTCACCTCGCATGGTAGAGTTGCTAATAAGAAGAAGATTACGTTTCATGATAAAATGGGTTTATTTTACGACAATACACTATTAAAGGTCGAGCTGGGCGTAAGTGGCGTTGCTCTCAATAAATTCGCGGCGAGGCGGAACATCGTCGCCCATCAGCATGCTGAATGTGCGGTCGGCCGAAGCGGCGTTTTCGATGGTCACCTGGCGCAGCTGGCGGTTGTCGGGATCCATAGTGGTTTCCCACAACTGTTCGGGATTCATCTCGCCCAAACCTTTGTAGCGCTGCACGTGCACTCCCTTGTCGCCTACGGCCTCCATGGCCTGCTCGCGCTCCTCTTCGGTCCAGCAATAAAAACTCTTGTTGCCTTTCTTCACCAAGTAGAGTGGGGGAGTGGCCAGATACACATAGCCGTTCTCAATCAGCTCGGGCATATAGCGGAAGAAGAAAGTAAGCATCAGCGTGTCGATATGCGCACCATCCACATCGGCATCGGTCATGATGATGATCTTGTGGTAGCGCAGCTTGTCCATATTCAGTGCCTGGCTGTCGTCGGCAGTGCCGATAGAAACGCCCAGTGCGGTATAGATATTCTTGATCTCTTCGCTCTCAAAAGCGCGGTGGCGCATAGCCTTCTCCACGTTCAAAATCTTACCCTTCAGGGGCAGGATAGCCTGGAAATCGTTGTTGCGGCCCTGCTTTGCCGATCCGCCTGCCGAGTCACCCTCAACAAAATAAATCTCGCATACCGTGGGGTCGTTGTTGCGGCAGTCGGCCAGTTTGCCGGGCAGGCCGCCAGTGCTGAACACATTGCTGCGCTGCACCATTTCGCGGGCTTTGCGGGCTGCCTGACGGGCGCGGGCTGCCAAAATCACCTTATCCACAATGGTGCGGGCCTCGTTGGGGTGCTCTTCCAGATAGTTCTCCAGCATTTCGCTCACTGCGCTGTCCACTGCGCCGCGCACCTCGGTGTTGCCCAGCTTGGTCTTGGTCTGACCCTCAAACTGAGGCTCGGCCACCTTCACGCTGATAATGGCCGTCAGACCCTCGCGGAAATCGTCGCCGGCAATATCCACCTTGGCCTTGGCCAGCAGGCCGCTCTTGTCGGCATAGCTCTTCAGCGTGCGGGTGAGGCCGCTGCGGAAGCCTGCCAAGTGGGTGCCGCCCTCGTGGGTGTTGATATTGTTGACATACGAGTGCAGATTCTCGTTGTAAGTGCTGTTATACTGCATGGCAATCTCAATGGGAATGCCGTTGCGCTCGCCTTCAATATAGATGGCTTCGGGCATCAGCTTTTCACGAGTCTCGTCCAAATAAGCAATAAAGTCGCGCAATCCGTTCTCGCTATAAAAATGGTTGCTCAGCACCTTTCCGTCCTCGGCCACCTCTCGCTTGTCCTCAATCGTAATGTCGATACCCTTGTTCAGATAGGCCAGTTCGCGCATGCGGTCCAACAGAGTGTTGTAGTCATACACTGTGGTGGTGAAAATTGTGCCGTCGGGGTGGAAAGTGATGGCCGTGCCGCGTTTTTCGGTAGTGCCCATTTCCTTCACAGCATAAAGGGGCTTGCCCTTGGCATATTCTTGCTGGTAGATCTTGCCGTCGCGATACACGTTCACAATCATGTGGTCGCTCAACGCATTCACGCACGAAACGCCAACGCCGTGCAAACCGCCCGACACTTTATAGCTGCCCTTGTCAAATTTACCACCGGCATGCAGCACCGTCATTACCACTTCCAGTGCCGAACGATGCTCCTTTTCGTGCATATCCACAGGAATGCCGCGGCCGTTATCCTCTACGGTAATGCTGTTATCCTCGTTGATACTCACATAAATTTTGTTGCAATAGCCAGCTAGGGCCTCGTCGATAGAGTTGTCCACCACCTCATACACCAAGTGGTGCAGGCCGCGGAAGTTCACATCGCCAATATACATGGCGGGGCGTACGCGTACAGCCTCCAAGCCTTCCAGCACGGTAATGTTGCTGGCACTATAAGTGGTCTGAGTCTTTTGTTCTTCGCTCATATATGTAGTGATTTTTTTATTCGCAAATAATTTGCAAAGATACAAAAAAAAATCTATTTAATAAAATTATTTTTATAAAAAATAGTGATTGGTGAATAGTGAATGGTGGATTGGGCTGGCGTGGTTGAGGTTGTATGCCACCGTCAGCCTAATCCGGGGAGCCCATCAGGGCTTGCCCTAGGCGTCGCTGGTCGCCCGCAACAACTAAGCCAATTTGGCTTATGATTCTTGAAATACAATCAGTCGGGGAAATAGGCCATGGCCAAATCTTGCTTGTACTGGTACATAATAATGAAAATTTAAATGAAACAATAGGCCCGAGGGCCGGAATTAGAATCAAGGAAAAATTCATATTATGCATCGAGTCGCCAGCAAGACCATAAAAAGAGAGCCACGGCAGGCGCGATGTGTGCCTGCCGTGGCAGTGAGTGTTATTGAAGGTAGGCTCTAAAAATTCAATTATCTGTTTGTTGGTGTTCGGCGGAGAACTGTGGTCGGCGACCGAAGTGGAGCCAGCCTAGTTTAGCCGCTTCGCACCTAAATTCAAAATGCAAAGATACAAGGTGGGTTCTATAAATTCATTTTTTGACCTAAAGATGGCATAGTGCTATGGCCAGCGACCGAAGAGGAGCTAACCCTTTGTTCCTCCTTTTAGGTTATTTAACTTCTTTTACAGCCTCAT
>JAKSMO010000048.1 GCA_024400545.1 Bacteroidales bacterium
ACTAAACAACTAAGCATCATTTGCAATACAAAAATGAATTGGCAGTGCGCTACTTTGTCGGTATGTCGGCCGACCAGGCGCGAAAGCAGCTCATGAAGTTGCTGGCTGCCCGCGAACCGCTACGACAAGAACTGCTGGAGTCGGGCTTCGACTTTGGCTCAAAACGCAAATATTTCACCAACAAGGAGGTCGAAATCATAGTCCGCCACCTTGGAAAACCTACCTGATGCGGGTAATGTTGGGTAATGTTGTCCCCATGCGTCGCCGTGCGTCGCCATGCGGCGTAAACGAGGCCAAGGCCATAGTAATTTTGCATTTGGGTTCGGGGATCGGGGAATTGGGGATCGGGGATCGGGGATCGGGGAGGGCTAGCGATTCTAGGGGGGGCTGGCGATTCTAGGGGGGCTAGCAATTCTAGCGATTCTAGCAATTCTAGGGGGCAAAAAATCTTAAATCTTAAATTTTAAATCTTAATTATTAATTCTTAATTATCAATTATTTATGGCAATTTTAACTGGCATTAACACTCAGCTCCGCGGTTCGGCGGGCGGATGGACTTTCGCTCAGCTTGGCGGAGAGACTATCGCAAAACAGAAGGTGGCTAAGAAATCCACCGCAAAACGCACTATGGCGGTGATGCGCCGCAGGGTGCAGATGGGCAACTTGGTGAATGTGTTCCGCTCGTTTGCGGGCACTCTGCACCCCAGCTTTGAGGGCAAGAGCGCCAAGGTGACCGACTACAACGAGTTTATGGGCGCCAATTTCGGCCTTGTGCCTGTGTATCTGACCAAGACCGAGGCCCGCGGCAACGGCGCCGTGGTGGCTGCCTACCAGATTACCCGCGGATCGATGCCCACTATTGAGCACGACAGCGAGACTCCCGGCAAGGTGACTACCGACATTGCTTTGGGCGACTTGACTATCGACGGCGACACTACCGTGGCCGATTTCAGCCGCGCCGTGGTGCAGAACAACGAGGACTACGCCTACGGCGACCAGATCTCGGTGTATGTGATGCAGCAGATGGTGAACTCCGACAGCCACGTGCCCATCGTGCGCACCAAGGCCTACGAGGTGACTCTGGCCGTGGAGGACGAGGAGGACTTGCTGGCTACCCACATTCCCATTATCTACGCCGCCACTTCGGACGGCAAGCTGGGCAACAGCATGGCGGTGACCGGCGGTATCTGCTACGTGCACAGCCGCAAGACCGGTTCGGGCACTAAGGTAAGCACCCAGCGCCTGGTGGTGAACAACAGCGTGCTGGCCTCTTACCAGAGTCGCGCCGCCCTCGACAAGGCCGTGCAGAGCTACGGCGGCCTGACCGGCGACCAATTCCTCACCCCCGATGTGGAGGATGTGGTGGCTCCGGTGAGACCTTAGGGGGATTAGGGGCTTAGGGGCTTAGTTGCTTAGTTGTGGGGCGGCAGCCGTTTACGTTTACGTTCACGTTTACGTTCATTGGCTTAGTTGTGGGCTTGCGATTCTAGCAGGGCTAGGGGGCAAAAAATCTTAACTCTTAACTCTTAATTCTTAATTATTAATTCTTAATTAAAATGAAATTTTTTGTTGTTTCTTTGGTGGTGTCCATCATTTTGCTGGTGGGGGGATTCTGCGCACCGCCGATGGGAGTGATAGACGGCAGCGTGCTCTCGGCAGTGGGCGAGCTATTCGCCTTTGCCTCGCTGGCCCAGCTGCCCGCCATTTTGGGCAAGAAGGGCAACGTGAAGATTACCCACGGCAAGACTTCGATTGATTGTTCGGAGTAGTGGAGGGGATAGGATTTACTCGGGAGGACTAGGGCTCCTAAGCTACTTGAAGGGGAGGTAGATGACCTTTTTGGTCTGGAAAAACTCTTCGGTGTAGAACTGGGAGATGTCCCAGGTGCGGACCTTCTTCTTGAAGGGAGACAACTCCTGCTCGAGGTCGCCGCCTTTGAGGTAGAGGATGCCGTTGCGCAACTGGTGGTAATGGGCGTCGGACATCTTGCCTTTGACCCACCCAGTGAACTGACTGAGGTCGGTAACGGCACGCGAAACAATGAAGTCGAACTCGCCCTGGACCTGCTCGGCACGAATCTGCTCGGCACGGACATTGGTGAGGCCTAAAGCCTCCACCACGTTCTGCACCACTTTGATCTTCTTGCCTATGGAATCGACCAGATAAAAGTTGGCATGGGGGAACATGATGGCCAGGGGCACGCCGGGAAATCCGCCGCCAGTGCCTACATCAAGCACCTCGGCCATGGTTTTGAAAGGCTGCACTTTGGCGATGGCCAGGGAATGGAGCACGTGGTGCTCGTAGAAATTATCCATGTCTTTGCGCGAAATGACATTGATCTTGGCATTCCAGTCCTCATATAAAGGTTTCAGAGCGGCAAATTGCTCTTTCTGCCGCTCTGATAATTCAGGGAAATATTTAAGAATAATATCCATTCTCTAATTGTAAGGGGAATACTATAGGTAGGCCTGCAGATGCTTGCTCTTGCTGCTGACGCGGAGGCGCTTGATACCTTTCTCCTTGATTTGGCGCACGCGCTCGCGGGTGAGGCCGAACTTCATAGCGATTTCGTCGAGGCTGAGGGCATGGGGCAGGCCGATGCCGAAATACATCTTGATAACCTCGCGCTCGTACTCGGTGAGGGTGGAGAGGGAACGCTCGATTTCGAGAGAGAGCGACTCGCGCATGAGTGCGCTATCGGTGGGAGGGGTGTCCTCGTTGGGGAGCACATCCACAAAGTTCACGTCCTCGTCGGCGATGAGGGGGGCATCGATAGAAATGTGGCGGCCGGAGATGCCGAGGATGCTCTTGATCTTATCCTCGGGAATGCCCAGCAAGTCGGCCAACTCCTCCTCCGATGGGGGGCGCTCGAGTTCCTGTTCCAGACGGCTGATCTCTTTCTTGAGCTTGTTGAGAGCACCCAGCTGGTTGGAGGGCAGACGCACGATACGGGAGTTTTCGGCAATAGCCTGGAGGATAGACTGGCGAATCCACCACACAGCGTATGAGATGAACTTAAAGCCGCGGGTTTCGTCGAAACGTTTGGCGGCCTTAATAAGACCCACATTGCCCTCGTTGATCAAGTCGGGAAGGCTGAGGCCCTGGTTTTGATACTGCTTGGCGACAGACACCACGAAACGGAGGTTGGCCTTGGTAAGGCGGTCGAGAGCGGCCTGGTCGCCGTTCTTGATACGTTGTGCCAGTTCCACCTCTTCTTCGGGGGTCAGCAGCTCCTCGCTGCAAATGTCCTGCAAGTATTTGTCCAACGACTTGATGTCGCGGTTGGTGATAGAATGGGTAATTTTTAATTGTCTCATAGTGTTATGCTAGTTCCACATTTCTTTTTTCGTCCTTTTATAACGCAAAAATGTTGAAAAAGTTTTATCAATAGTAAAAAAAATTTCAAAAAAAGTGCATCAATCCACAACTTAATAAAATTCAACCTATTAGCAAAACACCTAAATAGCTATTTTTCGTCCGCAAAGCCCCAAAAGGCTATATTTGTCCCGCAATGAGGGACTTTTTTCGTTTCAAATTTACATGATTTTAACCCGAATTGCAGCATTAACGAATAGGCACGCAACCCTGATACGCCTACTCGTTGGGAGAATCGATTTGGTTGTTGTTTGGTTCAATTTTCCACACCCAAACGCCATGAACTATCACAAAAATTTGCATATATCGAAAAATAAATGTATTTTTGCATTATAATAATAGTGACGAAAAAGTTATGTTTGAAAGTATTAGTAGCAAGATAGAGAAAGCGTTACACACGCTGCGCGGTAAAGGTAGTATCACCGATATTAATGTTGCCGAAACTGTTAAGGAGGTTCGCAAGGCTCTTTTGGACGCCGACGTGAGTTACCCCATTGCCAAAGAATTTACCGACAAGGTGAAGGCTGAGGCCATGGGCCGCAACGTGATCCAGAGCATTGAGCCCGGCCAGCTGATGGTGAAGATTGTGCACGAGAAGCTGACGGAGCTGATGGGCTCGGAAGCCGTGGAGATAAACATCAAAGGGCAGCCCGCCATAGTGCTGATTGCGGGTTTGCAAGGTTCGGGTAAGACTACGTTCAGCGCCAAGCTGGCTCACTATTTGAAGAACAAGAAGGGCAAGAGCGTGATGCTGGTGGCTGGCGACGTATATCGCCCCGCAGCTATCAGTCAGCTGCAAACCTTGGGCGAGCAGATTCAGGTGCCCGTGTTTACCGAAGAGGGCAACAAGAACCCCTTGGACATTGCCGAGAAGGCCATTCGCGAGGCTAAGGCCAAGAGCGTGAACGTGGTGATTGTGGATACCGCCGGCCGACTGGCAGTAGATGAGGAGATGATGGACGAGATTTCGAGCCTGAAGCAGCACCTGAACCCCCAGGAGACCCTCTTTGTGGTGGATTCGATGACCGGTCAGGACGCCGTGAACACCGCCAAGGCGTTTAACGAGCGTATAGACTTTGACGGCGTGGTGCTGACCAAGCTGGACGGCGACACCCGCGGTGGTGCCGCACTGACTATCCGCTACTCGGTGCAGAAGCCCATCAAGTTTGTGGGTATTGGCGAGAAGATGGATGCCCTGGATATTTTCCACCCCGACCGTATGGCCAGCCGTATCTTGGGCATGGGCGACGTGATTTCGCTGGTGGAACGCGCTCAGGAGCAATACGACGAAGAGGAAGCTCGCAAGATTCAGAAGCGACTGATACATAACGAATATAACTTTGAAGACTTCCTTTCGCAGGTGGGCCAGATCAAGAAAATGGGCAGCATGAAGGACCTTATTGGCATGATTCCCGGCATGGACAAGGTGACCAAGGACATTGAGATTGGCGACGACGCCTTTGTGCCCATCGAATCGATTATTGGTAGCATGACCCCCTACGAGCGCCGCAACCCCAGCTGCCTGAACGGCAGCCGCAAGCAGCGTATTGCCGCCGGCAGTGGCCGCAGCATCCAGGAGGTGAACCGCTTTATCAAGCAGTTTGAAGAAACCCGCAAGATGATGAAGATGGTGAGCACCAAGGGCAACAAGCTGCCCCAGATGATGAAACGCAAAAGAAGATAATTTTGGACACGGCAAGGCACACCCCCTGCGGGTAGGCCTTGCTTGCAATTAACATATTTTCGCGGTTTGACCGTAAGCGACAAACCCTAACTCATAATTACTATTGTAATGGTTCAATTATTAGACGGCAAGGCCCTGGCCCTGCAGATTAAAGACGAAATAGCCAACGAGGTGCGCCAGCTGACTGCCAAAGGCATGCGCGCCCCTCACCTGGTAGCTGTTATTGTTGGCGAAGATGGTGCCAGCCAAACCTATGTGGCCAACAAGGAACGCTCGAGCAAGGAAGTGGGATTTACTTCCAGCGTGTATCGTTTGCCCGCCAACATCACCGAGGAGAAACTGCTGGAGACCATCAATTTTATGAACAACGATTCGGAAATTGACGGTTTTATCATCCAGCTGCCCCTGCCCAAGCACATCAACGAGCAGCATGTGATCAACGCCATCTCGCCCGAGAAGGACGTGGACGGCTTTACGGCCATCAATGTGGGACGCATGGTGCTGGGCGAGGATGCCTATGTGCCCGCCACCCCCATGGGAGTGTGCACGCTGCTGAAACGCTACGGCATTGAGACCGCCGGCAAGCACTGCGTGGTGCTGGGTCGCAGCAACATTGTAGGCACCCCTGCCGCCAACCTGCTCTCGCGCAAGGGCTTTGACTGCACCGTGACTATGTGCCACAGCAAAACCCAGAATCTGGCCGACATGACCCGCCAGGCCGACATTCTGGTGGCCGCTATCGGCAAGCCCGAGTTTGTGACTGCCGAAATGGTGAAGGAAGGCGCCGTGGTGGTGGATGTGGGTATTCACCGCATTCCCGACGAGACCAAGAAGAGCGGATACCGCATTATTGGCGACGTGAAGCACAGCGAGGTGGATGAGAAATGCAGCTGGGTGACTCCCGTGCCCGGTGGCGTTGGGCCCCTTACTATCTGCTCGCTGCTGGAGAACACCATGAAGGCCTATAAGAGAAACAACAATATTGAATAATATTTAGGCTTCTATATACAAAAAAGGGCTGCCCGAAGGGCAGCCTCTTTTTTATATATTAATACAATATTACATATTGCGAGTGACGCAGACCTTGAAGCTGATAGTGCTAATCATATCTTCGGGGTCGAAACCGTCGAGATCCTGGATGATGAAGGTAATCTGACCTTTTTCCCATTCGAAACGAAGATTTTCGGGAACGATGACACGGGATACGGTGTTGTCGTCGTTGGTTACATAAACCTCGAGAGGATAAACGAAAGGCAGGATGTTCCAAGCGCCGAGGTTGTGGGCAGGATCGTAGATATTCCAAGCGTAGGCCTGAACGGTGCCGTTGTTGAACACTTCGTTGTTGATGGCCTTGAGCTCCTTGGTGCAGTAGAGATAGTTGTTGGCACCAGGAAGGTTCTCGCCCTCGTTGCGATACCACTCGGCAGGAGTGATGTTGAACTGGTAGGTCTCAACCTGTGCGCCATAGTAGTTGTGAATCTCTTCTTTGGTACAACCCGTTGCGAGCATAAAGATGGCCAGCAAGGGGAGGATAAGCTTTTTCAGTTTCATGGTATTGTTGTTTAAATTAATAATTCACTATTTTCACGATGCAAAAATACATCATTTTTCTTTGTAATTTTCCTTTTGTGAAAAGTATTTTTCCACAATTGGCCGACAAAAACCACCCTTAGCGCATTTAGTACACTAAGAGTCAACCATTAACGCATCTGCACCACGGTAATGCCGTCGCCGCCCAATTCGATACGCTCGGAGCGGAAAGACTGCACATCTTTGTTGCCCTGGAGCCATTCGCGGATCATTTGTTTGAGAATCCCATAGCCTTTGCCGTGAAGTATGCGCAGCTCTTTTTCGCCAAGCAGCTGGGCATCGTCCATGAAATGGCTGAGATTCATCAACGCCTCGTCGGCACGCTGACCGCGGAGGTCGAGGGTGGGGTTGAACGATTTGCGTTTTTCGTTGATATCGTCGAAGATTGACTGGAAGCGGGAGTTGATGCGGCTGGTCTTATCCACGGGGATATTCTTCTTTTTGGTACCCTGCAGACGGCTGAGGGCAATGGTCATGCGGATGCTGTTGGACTCGACCACGGCTTTCTTGCCTTTGATTTCGACCACCTCGCCAAAGGTGTCCTGACCATCGATGCGCACGATACCGCCCACCACAATCTCGGCAACTTCGGTGTTGTGGGTGGCAGCGGACTGAGACTGACCCTTCTTAGCCACAATAAGGTCGTTGGCCTGGGCCTGGCGGCGTTCCTCGTTGTGTTGCTGCTGTTGCTGGGCAATGCGTTCGCCGGCCTCCTTCATGCGCTGGCGGGCCTGCTGGGTACGCTCTTTCTCGGCCTGGGCGGTCTTGATGTCGGAGATAGTCTGCTCCACGGTGCGGTTGGCGTCGGCAATAATCTGCTGGGCCTCCTTGCGGGCGGCGCTGAGAATCTCGTAACGCTTGCCTTCCAGCTTTTCGGTGAGCTGCTGGTATTTGACGGTAACCTCTGAGAGGAAGTTATCGGCCACCTCCAGCTCGGTACGCTGACGGGCAATTTCCTGCTTGTCGAGTTCGATTTGCTGAAGCTGATGTTCGAAATTGAGCATCTCGCCACCCACCTTTTGACCGGCAGCCTCGAGCACATCCTTGGGGAAGCCGATATTTTGGGCAATCTCGAAGGCAAATGAACTACCGGGATGGCCGATGGAGAGGCGATAGAGGGGTTTCATATTCTCGGTGTCGAACATCATGGCGCCATTGATGATGCCGGGATGGCGGTCGGCCATGAGCTTGAGATCGGCAAAATGGGTAGTCACCACACCGAAGGAATGGCGGCGGTAGAGTTCCTCCAACAAAGCCTCGGCAATGGCGCAGCCGGAACGGGGCTCGGTGCCACCGCCCAACTCGTCGAGGAGGAACAGGGTGTTGGCATCGGCCATCTGCAGCAACTGCTTCATATTCTGCAGATGGGAGGTATAGGTGCTGAGGTCGTTGTCGATAGACTGCTGGTCGCCGATATCAATAAAGATGCTGTCGAAGATGCCGAACTCGGAGGTTTCGCGGCAGGGCACAAGCATACCGCACTGGAGCATATATTGGATAAGTCCCACGGCTTTGAGGCACACCGACTTGCCGCCGGCATTGGGGCCCGAAACGATGAGGATGTGGGAGTCGTCGTTGAGTTCGATATTGAAAGGCACCACCTGGCCTTTGAGGTGCAGCTGGAGGAGGGGGTGGCGGGCATCGAGCCAATTGACCTTGGTGATACTATCCACAATGGGGCGTCCGGCATGGATGGAGAGGGCAAAACGGGCCTTTGCACGAATAAAATCGATACGGGCAAGAAACCAATAGGCATTGACCAAAGCATCAAGCTGCGGGCGCAACATATCGGTGAAATGGGCCAGGATGCGCTGAATCTCGTGCCGCTCGGCAAACTCCAGCTCACGCAGGTCGTTGTTGAGTTCCACCACCTCGGAGGGTTCGAGGTAGGCCGTTTGGCGGGTGGCCGACTCATCGTGGATAAGGCCCTTGATCTTGCGGCGATGGGTATCGAGCATGGGGATGACCATGCGGCCGTTGCGGATGGTGGCCTCGGCATTTTCGGGTGCCCACCCTTCGTGCTTGGCACGGGCCAGCTGTTTGCTGATCTGCACATCCACATCGTTGCGTTTTTTGTGGATGAGATGGCGGATTTCCTGCAAATCGAGCGAGGCATTGTCGAAAATCTCGCCTTTATCATCAATAATCTTGCTCAGCACTTTGGTGATGCCCGGGTCGAGATCAACATGGGTGGAGAGTTCGTGGAGGTAGGGGTACTTGTCGGCGTCGTCGTGCTGGAGGAAGCGCAAACATTCGGTGATGGTGCGCAACGAGCATTTAAGGTCGAAGAGCGCATGGAGGTCGATCACCGATCCCACAATCTTCAAACGGATAAGTTCGTCGGTCAGGTCGATAAAGTCTTGCGACGGAAAACTGTTCTCCAACATCAGGATGAGGCGGAACTCCTCGGTTTGCTGCAACTCTCGCACCACCCTGTCGTAGTTATTGGAAAAAGTCATTTCTTGAGCCATGCGGACTGCCATGGAGTTGGTGCACTCCTGGGCCACAAGCTCACGTATTTTAGTAAAACCTAGTTTATCTTCTAAAGTCATCATTTTAACGATACAATATCAAAGAAAAAAAGCCTTAATCGGCATCGAGATAGAAAGGCCAACGCTGGCGGAAGCCTTGCAGATGGTCGATGTTTAGCGTGGCCAGAGCCACCGATTCGGACTGGGGTGGGCAAGCGGTCATCACCTTGCCCTTGAAGTCGATAGCCGCGCTATGACCGGAATAGGGAATACCTACGCCGTCCTCCCCCACTCTGTTCACACCCACCACATAGGCCTGATTTTCGATAGCGCGAGCCTTGAGGAGGGTGTCCCATGCCTCGGCGCGCGAAGCCGGCCAATTGGCACAAAACACCAGCACGTCGTAGTCGGGCGGATTGCCGTTGCGCAGCCATTTGGGGAAACGCAGATCGTAGCACACCGCGGGTTTGAAATGCCAACCCCGCCATTCGAAGACTGCACGTTGGTTGCCGCGTTGGAGCTGGCTGGCCTCGCTACTGACACGGAAAGTATGGCCTTTGTCGTAAAAACCATAGCTGCCATCGGGCCGCACCCAATGCAGCCTGTTATATACCACGGTACGACCCTGGGCATTGGCGACTTTGACCGTCCAGGTGCCCACAAACAAGGCATCATATTGCTTGGCCATGCGACAGGCAAAATGATAAGTGGGGCCTTCGGGGGCCTCGGCCATGGCGGCCATATTGTCGGAGAATCCCGTGGTGAAAGTTTCGGGCACCACCAACACATCCACCGGCTGGCCAAGGTTGGCAAAGGCAGCCTCGACCCGCTGATGGTTGGCCAACGGATTCTCCCACACTATGTCTTGCTGATAATAGGCTATCGTAAGTTCTTTATTCATAAAAGCTAATCTCCACAGTTACATGCGTAATACCATTTTTTCTTGGGGCTAGGCAGCAGGGATTGGATGGCGTCCTGATCGTCCAACATAAGGGGGCAGTCGCGCAGATCAATCAAAGTCAACGTCTCGTCCAGCTCAGCAAACTCGGGAGGGAAGGCGGTGATTTTGGTGGACCACAGGACCAGTTCGCGCAGTTCCTTCATGCCCGACATGGCGGCAGGGAGCGACTGAAGGGGGTTGCGACTGAGCTCCAAGCGCTGGAGGTTTCGCAGGAGGGCTATGCTGTCATTAAGCTGGGCGATTTTGTTGCCACGCAGATCAAGCTGCTGCAGGTTGACCATGAGATACACCTGGCTGGGAATGGCACGGAGGTGCTGGTTGTGCAACTGGAGGATATACACATCCTCGGGGTTGGTAACTTCGCTGAGGTGTTTGTACACCTTGTCTGGCTGAGCAAAGGAGGCAAAGCACGCCATGACTGCCGCAGCAAAGATTACCCAATACCTCATGCCAACACCTTTCTTGCCGCTGCTTGGTCGGCATTGAGTTGTGATACCAGCTGGTCGATATTCTCAAAACGGCGCACATCGCGCAGCTTGTCGATAAATTCCACTTGAAGCGACTGTCCATAAAGCGACTCATGGAAGTCGAAGATATGCACTTCGAACACCGGCTTGTCGAGTCCGAAAGTGGGCTGTCCGCCCAGATTGGCCATGCCCATAAGGGGGGCTTGGCCGTGACCCAAAGTTACGCGCACAGCATACACACCGTCGGCAGGCATGAGCTTTACTTTGTCGGACAAGCACACGTTGGCCGTTGGGAAGCCCAATTCGCGCCCTACCTGACGCCCCTTGACAACCTCGCCACTGAGCTGATAGTTGTGGCCCATCATCGTTGAAGCCAGACGCACATCGCCACGACCCAAAGCCAGACGGATCTGGGTGGAGCTGACATCCACATCGCCCAGTCGCACAGCGCTGTCGTGCACTAGTCTCACCCCATGGCGAGAGGCCAGCAGAGGCAGTTGGTCGAAATCATTGTGCTGCTTGGAGCCAAACACGTTGTCGTAGCCAAGCACCAGCACCTTGGCATTAAGTTTTTGCAGCATTATCTGCTCAAAAAACTGGCAGGCAGAGAGGGCTGCCACTTCGGGAGTGAAATGAATTTCCACCACATGATCGATGCCATGAGCCTGCAACAAGGCACAACGCTCGGCGTTGGAAGTGATGCGGTAGAAACTAGCATCGCCCGTGCCCAGAACCTGACGAGGGTGCATGTCGAAAGTGACCACCACGGGAGTCAAATTATGCTCCTGCGCCTCAACATTGAGTTGCTGCAAAATGTGCTGATGACCGATGTGCACACCGTCAAACATGCCCACAGTGACAGCCGTCGGGCCGCTTAAGGCGTTAATATTATTTAATTTATATATATTCATCTAGCAAAATAAGAATTGCAAAGGTACGATTTTTGGGCAATATAGCAAAAAAAACTTGTGGATTAACAGCTTAGCGCGATACTTAGCATGCTTCGCAAAAGCCTTCGGATTCCATTAGCATTACTTGTGCGGCGTACTTCGTAATACTAAAAAAAACTATTTTTATAGTAACCGTAAAATTAGGGAGCAACTACCAATAGGGGGTAGCAAGAGACACATCGAAAACACAAACGACACTCTCAATCCAAACCTATCACCTCGACTGACTCTCCTGCAAACTGGGGCATCATCATGCCGAATGATGCTCCGATATAGGTAGGATCACACACAAGATATCGATTGCCATCCACTACCACATAGTCACCGCTTACATCGGAAGAGAACATTACGGCCGCTGCCAAATGGCCTGGGAAACCAAGCAAGACAACCTTTAATCCCACTATTTCGCGCACAAGTATGCTAAAAAGAATTGCACGGTCTTCGCAGTCGCTATATGGGTAATAGATAGTTTGATCGCCAAACAAAGGCATTTCTTTTCCGAACTGTTCCTGATCTGTCGCATAATCAAAGCCCGTTTGGACCAAATTAAGCAGCATATTTACCGACTCAGTTTCGCTTCTGCCATTTAGCAATTGAGTCAGCTTGGGATAGATCTGTTCTTTTACATCAATGGAAAGTGAGGCATGTGCATAATAACCCCATTTGTTTGTGCGTGGCACCGTATTCAGGAAATGGATCAGATTCAAATTCGGTCGAACCTGGAACGAGAAATCTGGATATCTTTTGGACCGAACGATCTTAGCAGACGCAAGATTTTTCGAGAGCACAGGATATCGATTGATGAGAACACTAGGTTGCCTACCCCCATAGAAATCGCCTTGACAAACACTTACACTACCCACCTCGTCGCCTCCTATGATGTAGTACCTAAGACCCTCAATGGTCAAATAGTAGTATTCGTAAACTGGCTCGGCAAATGGCAACATCAAGAACAGATGGTTATCAGATGTACACAATTTCACCTTCATGCCCGATTGCGCCAATAGATAGGCTTGTAGCAAAACAGATTCATTCAAGGCTCCATCTAGTAGTTTCTCGGAAACAGTCTTAGTGAGCATAATATAAGCCCAATCACACAGCTGCAAATTTCCCCCAATTTCTAAGCAATCCCGCACCAGCCCATCGTATAAGGGTTTGGAGAGCGACTCCCATGCATTGGCAATGCAACTTGGCTGGAGTGAAGGCAGAGCAAATGCCATCCCTGGTTCGGCATGGATGTTGCAATCCGTACCAAAGAAAGGCACATGGACAATAGAGGCATTATTTTGAGAATAATGCGATACCGACAAAGACGCAATAGTGGGAACAGCGACGGCCTCGGGATGAGAAAAAGAGTTGCAACTTACCGCAACCGGGCTTTCTCGACGCTCGGGCATACAAACCGTGGGGCTGGGAGGCTTAGGTTGCGAAAACTTCAGATGCTTGCGTTCGGGATGCATCGTCTGCCATGCCTTGCGCAGACTCTGGGAATACTCTTCGTTAGCTTTTTTGCGAAAATCCAAAAAGTTCTCCACATCCCTAACCTTTGAGTTCTTGAATTGTGCAATCATCTGCTGTTTGGCCAACTGGTAATCATCTTGGGTCTGCGCAGCAGCAGCCATGCTAAGTAAAACAGCTACTATCAAAAATACACTTCGCTTCATTTGGGGGCAATAAAACTATAATAATGTTGGGCGCACAGCATCTTAATTGTGCGCCCAACAAAAATCAAAGGTTATTATTCATTAATCAGCTACACGGATAGGTCGAACACGGAAGGTATAAGATGATCCACGCCATGTGTCTAAGTAACCGTTACTAAAATCGACGCAATAATAGAAATCACCAGAAGAAGAAGAAGACCAATAACAATTAGAAGTAAAACCATGAATGGTATTTCGGTCAGTATACATCTGCATCAGTTCCTGTTTGGTGGGCAACCGCCAATCGGAATAGCCATACAACGTCAATCCGTTGCAATAACTATTTGCCACACTCCAAGTCATCGTATTCCCCGGATCCGGAGCCACTTTATAGGTATGGCCACCATAAGTGAATGTGGGCAAAGTGTCGTATGGATTGGTATATGTACAAGTCTTTTGAGTGCCATAGACCGTTCCGTTGGCATTGGTGGCATAAGCACGCACATAGTAGGTGCCTGAGCCGCTCAGTGAGATGGTAGAGGAGAAATATCCCGTGCCTGTGCCGTTGGTAGTGTGGGAATAATTGCTAGTGAGGTCGGGGTTGGGCAGCGTGCCATAGCATACGCCACGAGCCGTGACGGGATAGCCGCCATCGCTGGTCACATTGCCTCCCGTTTGGGCCGAGGTAGCGGTCACATTGGTAATGTTGGTAGTGGTAACGGTTGGCAGACCCGAAGCCGTGGTAGCCGTGATTTCAGTACCATAGCTAGTACCCTTGCTGTTGGTAGCATAAGCACGGATATAATACAAAGTATTAACGGACAATCCTGTGATAGAGCCAGAGAATGAGCCCACACCGGTGCCTAAGATTTTCTTACTGTCGCTGATTGTAGGGCTTGGACTGGTGCTGTAGCAAAGTCCCTTCTCGGTTACAGAGTATCCACCATCGGCTGTCACATTTCCACCTGCCGTGATGCTTGTTGCTGTGATGTTGGTTGCACTTGTAGTTGTTACGGTAGGCTTTCCACTTTTGGTTGTAAACGAAATCTGATTGCCATAAAAAGTGCCGGCCGAATTCTTAGCATAAGCTCTTACATAATAAGTACGAGAATTTGTCAGGCCTGTTATCGTTCCAGAGAAAGTGCCCATACCAGTTCCAATGACCAAGTGCGAGCCCGTAGCTACAGGATTGGTGGTTGTGCTCCAGCAAACTCCATGCTCCGTAATGGGGTATCCTCCATCATCGGTGATATTGCCACCACAGATGGCACTAGCCGCAGTAATGCTGCTAGCTGTGCTGGTAGTCATTACGACCTGACCAGAACTTGTTGTGAATGTTTTTTCGGGGCCATAAGCAGTACCGGTGATATTGATAGCGTATGCACGAACATGATAGGTGGTTCCGGCAGCAAGATTTGTAATCTGACTAACGAACGAACCATCACCAACACCATCTGAGGTATGTGAAGCATTGACAGTGGGATTACCTGTGGTATTCCAGCAAACACCTCTAGCTATAATATCAAAGCCGCCATTGTCGGAAATAAGGCCACCGCATTGGGCCGAAGTGGCTGTGATATTGCTGACGTTGTTAGTACTCACCGTGGGCATGCCGCTCAGCGTGGTGAAGAACTTGTTGGCCCCGTAGGACACCCCATATTGGGTTCTGGCGTAGGCACGGAAATACCAAGTTGAATTTGGTTGGAAATTGGTCACAATCAATTCTATGGATCCTGTTCCATTGTTTGGCATAGCGAAGTGCTGACCTGTGTAGACAGGGTTTGCGGTTTCGCCCCAGCAGAAGCCACGTTCGATAATATTAGTGCCACCATCATCGTTAACAGAACCATTTAACTGAGCCTCGGAAGAGGTGACATTTGTAGCGTCCTTGGTAGTGACACTTGCCAAACCGCTTTTGGTAGTAAATGTCTTTTGTTCGCCGTATGTAATGCCAATACTATTGATAGCATAGGTTCGAACATAGTATTGTTTGCTACGAACCAGGGCCGATAGATTGCAGGTAAACTGGCCAACGCCAGAGCCTGCCGTCACCTTAGTATCGTTGACTGTTGGTGTTTGACTAGTTCCATAGCACACGCCGCGTTCGCTTACAGCATAACCGCCGTCAAAGGTGACATTACCCTGGACAGTGGCACTGACAGCTTTGACATTAGTAACAAGATCGGTATTCACTCTAGGCAGTATACTGGCATTACTCTTATCATACAGCACAATGGAGCCATAATCATACTTCCTTTTGCCTAAGCCCTTGAGAGGCTCCTGCTTGGATGGAAGGTTGGCTTTTGAGCCATCTAGCCAAAGATAGTAGCTCTTTGAGACCGCTTCGAAATCCACCTTGGGGATTACGAACTTACCTCTATAGTCCGTAGTTCCCTGAGCATGGATATGCGTACCATCTGTAACTTTAACCACTATGTTCTGAACCGGAGCGTTGGTGCTCTTTTCCACCACGATACCTACATATTCAGTGGTAGAGGCAATGCCTTCCGACTCAAGGTCTTTCACGCATGCGCTGAACACAGGCAGAACGACCGAAATCAATAACAATATTCTTAAATACCTCATAATTATCAGAAATTAATGTTCAACGACAAGCCAGTTGCAAATTGCTGCTCGGTAGGAATGACAGCAAAGCTAAGGTCTGTTCCTTTGGGAAGCACTCGCTTGTATTTGGGCTTCATCGAAAAAGCACGATAAAGATTCCAAGCATAGAGCGCAGCCGTTGCCGAAAGCAGGCCGATGTTCATTTTTTGGTACAGTTCGTAGTTTTTCTTGGCAATAAAGTAGTTGGTAAAAGACGTGTTAGGATTGCGCAAATATTTTAACTGTTGTTGAGCCATGGCGTAATAGGCATAGGCACCACCACCCAAAGCCACTTCACCTAACAAGGTGAATATTCCCGAGCCGACATGATTCTTGCCCATTTGGCCTAAGCCGGGGACAAACACAGACTTGAGCAGGGCGCCACCATTGCTGTACTGTTTCATATCATAGCAACCCGAGAACTCATCGAAAACAGGTATCACGTTTCCCGATTTGGCCACCTGACAGAGAAGGCAGACGACATAGGATCCATTGGGCATCTGTTCGGAATACTCGCACACTTTATTGATGGGGATGTTGTAATTGGCAGAAATGGTACCCCAGTCAGCACCTTTTTGGATACTCTGGCTTATTTCTTCCCACGATACAGGCACGCCAATTCTCATCATAGCGTTATGAATCACTTGGGCAAAGGCATTACTCCTGGCTATTTCTAGGGTAGCACCAGTACCCTTATCTACAGAATAATAATATGTGTTGTTACCTGCCTTGGGCGTGTTGAACAGCCAACCTGGCTGGTCGTTATTCTGAGCGGACAAAGATGCGACACCCAATAATAAGATAATAATTGATAAATATTTCTTCATATACATTAATTACATTTGTCGAAATGTTCAAAACGAGGCTCGATGTTACCCGCTGCCGCAACTTGCCAAAGAATATAGAGTGTCACTTTATCGGAAGTGACACTCTTGACAACATATTCACAGACTTTATTGATGGCAATTTTAGACTGATGCGGACGGATAGAGATACTGTCGGCAATATTACCTTCGATTGATCCAAGGTCATTCTTTGAATCAACTGCCACGCCCATTTTCCAAGCATTTTCGAGCACTGCCATGGCAAAAGCCCGAGTGTAGGCTTTCTCATAGTTGCGTTCTTCGGCATGAGTGACTCTATAATAATATGTAGAATTACCAGCCTCAGGAACTTTGTTGACCCAATAGGGAAGTGACTGAGCCCCTACCGACATAGAAGAAATCGCCAACAATAAAAAAAACGTGAAATGTTTCATCTCTGATTATTCGGATTTTGAAGCTTCAAGTTTTTGCATGTAGTCCTCAGCAAACTTGCGGAACTGCTCACGATCAAAAGCAACCTTCAACTCTTCATTTTTGGATACAGCATTGGCCAACTTATCCACAAGTTCGGTCTTTTTAATCTCAATAGTGTAATAGGCATTCCAATTGCCGGTTCTATCTTGCGACCATTTCTCGCAGGGGTTGTCAGCATCATTCAAAGCTGCATCTACTACACTAACAAACTCGTTTTCGAGCATATTTTCCATATCCATTCCTTTATTGGGCACAGACACAGTTTTGCTATAATCGGTAGCCAAGCCCTTCACAGTGTGAGCCAAACGTTCTTTCATGATAGACTGTGCACTTTGAACTGCTTTTTTTCTCGCCTTTGCCATCTCAACATCCTTGCCAGTACCAAGTTCACGATAATAAGATTTATCGCTACGACTTGCCTCATAACAAGGTATTTCTACGAACACCTCACTTGGCGCTTCCATGGCATGCTTAAGCGAGTCAAGAGATTTTTGACGCTTCAGCTCAAGCATTTGCTGTTCATACTCCCATTCAGCCTTTTTGGCGGCTTTTTTGTCTTTTCTTGATTGTGCCATAACAGGATTACTTGACATAGCAAGCACCACAATAGCAAGAATTGACAATACAATTTTTACTTTTTTCATTGTACTTGTTTGTTTACTTTCGGCTCGAAAAGTAAGGCTAAATGTAAGAAATAGCTAAAAAGTGGAGCCATCCATCAGAACCGCTATTTCCAATAGTAGGGTCTGGACTCCCTGAAGCAAAAAAATAATGGTCAGTGAATTGCTCCACTGAAGATGTATGTCATGTAAAAAAACATGGATACAACACAATGGAGACTTCATTTAACCAATATTCCATTTACTTCATAGTAGAATTGTCCAGATTCACTATTGCGGAATAAGGTGCAAATGCGTCTTTTACGTCTGATCCTTTCTTTCGGAACAGCACTGCAAAATTACATTATTTTTTTTATATGACAAAAAAAATTACCCAAACGTGGCAACAACCACAACAAAAAAATCAAAAGCTAGAACTGATAATACACGACAACATAGCAGTATTTCCAGCAGCAACCTGGCTCTCTTTACCTTAGTCAGCGCACAATTCAGTTGGTTCATAACCGTTGTATCACAACCTATGGGAATTGGAGTTTCCTGTGCAATTTTGAAAAATGAATGAAGAATATAAAATGCACAGCAAAGTCGGGAAGCCTCATTTTGGCTTAATCGAAGCCGAACGCCTTCACCAAAGCCAGATTAACAACTAGCACTCAAAAGGTTAGCATTCGGTTTATTCTATGTGTCGATACACTTGACCCTCTGAACAATATCCGATATTGCTGTGCAAAGAGGAAAATTCCATTGCATCAACATGTGCATAATTGGAATTCAACCACTTGGAGAAAGCCAAGTAGACCAACTTCAAATTCAGAAACCGCTAACGCCCATCAGACAGGATCACCCAATAGCAAGTTGTGCGAAAGACATACACATTGACAGCACTAATTGAATGACAAGTAAATAATAGTACGCGGGATTGAAAAATGGTAATAACGACTGCTGATACAGAAGCTCAATAACCCCAACTATAGAAGCCAAACCGACTACTAGGTGGTAAGTATCTGCCTATATGAAGTGAGTAGTACACGCCTATATAAGAAAGAAGGAAACATCTATAGACGATAATCGATGCCTTAATAGCTCCTTTCTGCGAGCTTAAGCAGGCTGCCACCACTCATAAATCATAATTCACAACTTAAAGGGGCAGTACGCACTCATAAATCACAATTCATAACGCGCAAACCAACCATCTTTTCCACTTTCCTCAGGAGGAAAAAATATTTGCCTCCCGAGGGAGAAATAGCCCCCTAGATGAGGATGGATGACAGGAATACCTGTTTATAGCCAGGCCCATGAAGGCAAAGAATATGGATGAAAAAGGGACGAAAGTGAAAAAAAATTGTGTGATTCAAAAAAAGTTTGTATCTTTGCAAATTGATAGAAAAAATAAATCATTTACTAACAACTTAAAAAACAAACAATTATGCCTTCAAGAATTAGATTACAGCGTCATGGTAAAAAGAATCAGCCTTTCTACCACATCGTTGTTGCGGATGGTCGTGCACCTCGAGACGGTAGATTTATTGAGAAAATAGGCACGTACAATCCTATGACTAACCCCGCCACCATCGTCCTCGACGTTGACAAAGCTGCCGAGTGGCTTAAGAATGGTGCACAGCCCAGCGACACTTGCCGTCGCATCCTCTCCTATAAAGGTGTTCTCCTGAAACGTCACCTTCAGATTGGTGTTGAAAAGGGCGCTATCAGCCAGGAACAGGCCGACGTTAAGTTCAACGAATGGCTCCAGGCTAAAGAAGCTAAGATCGCTAACGTTAAGAGCGAGCAGGACAACAAGCTCCGCAACGTGAAGAAAGAGCGTCTCGAAGCTGAGAAGAAATTCAACGAAGCTAAGGCTACCGCCGTCGCTGCTAAGCGTCAGGCTGC
The DNA here is from genome assembly GCA_024400545.1 of Bacteroidales bacterium. Taxonomy (GTDB): domain Bacteria; phylum Bacteroidota; class Bacteroidia; order Bacteroidales; family P3; genus Colimorpha. Next base: position 19,551 of record JAKSMO010000048.1, read on the forward strand.
TGCTGAGGCCGAGGCTGCTGCCAAGGCTGAAGCTGAAGCTGCTGAGGCTGCTACCGAAGAGGCTCCCGCCGCTGAGGAAACTCCCGCTGCTGAATAAGCTTTTGCTTACCAATAAAAAAGCGTGCCCCAAGGGACACGCTTTTTTTGTAACAATAGCCTTTGTAATAATTAACAAAGAAAGATGACCAAAGAAGAATGTTTCCAACTGGGCAAAATCACCAAGCCCTGGGGTGTGAAAGGACAAGTGGTGATGTTTTTGGACGTTGACGATCCCAACGACTATGCCGAACTCGACTCCGCCTTTGTGGAAGTGAAAGGCAGCCTTGTACCCTATTTCTTTCAGATTGACAACATTAACGGCAACAAAGCCGTTGCCACATTCGAGGAAATCACCCCTGACGAGGCTCACGCCCTGATAGGCTGCGACTTATATCTGCCCCTTGACCTGCTGCCCAAACTCGAGGGCAACAAATTTTATTTCCACGAAGTGAGGGGCTACAACGTGATAGACTCCGAGCACGGCAACATCGGCATCCTGCAGCAAGTGATAGAATATCCCGCCCAGCCACTATTTCAGGTAATGAACGGCGATACAGAAATACTGATCCCGGTAATCGACCAAATAATCGACAAAGTGGACCGCGAAGCAAAAACGATTTTCATCACCGCGCCTAACGGACTGATAGAACTATACATGCAGCAATAATCAACATATTGTTGAAAACTATTTTCATTACAATCGTAAAAGTATTTGTATTTTTGCACCCGCAAAAAGATTGTGCAATATAATTTTTTACGACAATGGAAAAACAAGAAAGCACTAACGAGAGAACTTGCTACTCTGCCGAGGAGTTGCAATTTTTCAAAGAGATTATTCTGGAAAAGCGAGAAGAAGCCATTAAGAATTTGGAAATGCTGAACGAAGCTGTAGCTGGCAATAACAACGATGTAACTGATACCGCTCCCACTTTCAAGAATTTGGACGAAGGCCGTGAAGTCCTTTCAAAAGAAGAGAACTCCCGCCTGGCCGCACGCCAGCAGAAATTCATCAAGGACCTCGACGCAGCCCTTATCCGCATTGAGAACAAGACCTATGGTGTGTGCCGTGTGACTGGCAAACTGATTCCCAAAGAGCGCTTGATGATTGTGCCTCACGCCACCACTACCGTAGAGGGCAAAATGATGGAGAAAAAGCTCCGCTAACAAGCCGTCAATTTACTCTAAATACCCCCGGCAGGAACGATTGTTCCTGCCTTTTTTGTTGATCTGAAGTTTATGCGCCACCCTTCAAATCAACAATAATTTTCACAGTCTCGGCAACGCATCAAGTAGCCGTTGGGTGTAGGCATGTTGGGGATGGGCAAAGATTTGGTCGGCATCGCCCATCTCCACAATGCGGCCCTTCTCCATCACCATGATTCGGTCGGAGAGAAATTTGACTACTGAAAGGTCGTGGGTAATAAAAAGATACGTATAGCCATAACGTTCTTTGAGCGAGTTGAGCAAGTTGAGCACTTGCGCCTGCACCGACACATCTAGGGCCGACACACTCTCGTCGCACACCACCAGCTCAGGATTGAGCACCAACGCCCTGGCAATACACACTCGCTGCCGCTGGCCTCCGGAAAACTCATGGGGGTATCGGCCATACCAATCGGTCTCCAATCCCACCTGTTCCATCAACTCCAACACCCGCTCACGCCGATGCTTGTCGCTGTCCAGCATGTGATGACAACGCAGGGGTTCTAGGATAGCCTCGCCGATGGTGATGCGCGGATTGAGTGAGGAATAGGGATCCTGAAAAATGATCTGCATCCTGCGACGGAGATCCTTCTTTTGGAGCAAACCAAGCTGGTCTAAGTGCTGACCATTGTAAGTAATAGTGCCCGAACTCTTGTCTATCAGTCGCAGGAGCGCCCGGCCCAAAGTACTCTTACCGCAGCCCGACTCACCCACAAGACCCAGTGTTTCACCCCTATAAACATCAAAACTTAATCCGTCAACAGCTTTCAAAGTCTTGGTGGCTTTGCCCATCAGATTGGTGCTCAGGGCATATTCCACTTCCAAGTCGCGCAC
>JAKSMO010000049.1 GCA_024400545.1 Bacteroidales bacterium
TGTCGGTGGCTGCCGCCTCTTTCTCCATCTATGCCTTCGAGGCATTGCGAAAAGAACTGGAGCAAGTCGAGGAGTTCCGATTCATCTTCACCGCCCCCACCTTCAGTAAGGAGAGCGACACCAAGCAGAAACGAGAGTTCTACATCCCCAAGCGCAACCGCGAGCGCAACCTCTATGGTTCCGACTTCGAAATCCGGCTCCGCAACCAGCTCTCGCAGCGAGCCATAGCCAAGGAGTGTGCCGACTGGATCCGCCAGCGGGTGCGGTTCAAGACCAATGTGTCGCAGCAGTCCATGCCCAACTTCCTCAACGCCCAGCACGGCGAGGAGGATTTTGTATATATGCCCTTCAACGAGTTCACCACCACCGAGTTGGGCTGTGAGCGCGGCAACAATATCTTCCAGCTCATCCAGCGGCTGCCCTCGCCCATGTCCGATGCCTATCTGCGCCAGTTCGACGATGTGTGGAACGACCCCGACCAGCTGGCCGATGTCACCGACACCGTGATTGAGAACATCGAGCATGTCTATCGCGAGAACTCGCCCGACTTCATCTATTTCGTCACCCTCTACAATATCTTCCACGAATTCCTCTCCGACATCTCCGAGGACACCCTGCCCAACGAGGCCACAGGCTTCCGTTCCTCGCAGGTGTGGAACAAACTGTACAACTTCCAGCGTGATGCTGCCCTAGCCATCATCAACAAACTGGAGACCTACAACGGTTGCATCCTAGCCGACTCTGTAGGTTTGGGCAAAACATTCACCGCCCTCTCGGTCATCAAATACTATGAAAACCGCAACAAGTCGGTGCTGGTGCTCTGCCCCAAGAAACTCTACGACAACTGGAGCACCTATAAGTCCAACTACCGCAACAACCCCCTGGCCCAGGACCGCCTGCGCTACGATGTGCTCTTCCATTCCGACCTCAGCCGCGACCACGGCAAGAGCAACGGCACCGACCTTGCCCTCCTCAACTGGGGCAACTACGACCTCATCGTCATCGACGAGAGCCACAATTTCCGCAATGGCGGCAAGGTGACTACCGACCAAGACGATGCCAATCCCCGCGAGAACCGCTACCTGCGTCTTATGAACCAGGTCATCCGCCAAGGTGTCAAGACCAAGGTGCTCATGCTCTCCGCCACTCCGGTCAACAACCGCTTCAACGACCTCCGCAACCAGCTGCAGCTGGCCTACGAGGGCGACCCCAGCCTCATCAACGACAAGCTCAACACCGAACGTCCTATCGACGAAGTGTTCCGCACCGCCCAGAGCCAGTACAACACCTGGGCCAACCTGCCCACCGAAGAGCGCACCACCGACCGCTTGCTGGACATGCTGCCCTTCGACTTCTTCCAGATTCTCGATGCCGTCACCATTGCCCGCTCTCGCCGCCACATCCAGGCCTACTACGACACCACCGATATCGGCCATTTCCCCACTCGCCTCAAACCCATCTCGCAACGTCCCGGCCTTACCGACCTGCAGATAGAGTTGGAAACGAAGCCCGAACCTGTTATCTCTGCCGATGATGAGCGTATAGATATTGCCGCTGAGGCTGATTTGGATTACAATGAAGAGAGTGAAGAACCCGTCGTCGTATCCTACAGCACTATTGCCTGGCAACTCAACTATATGAATCTGAGTGCTTACACACCATCCGACTATATCTTCCCCTCGCGCCGCCACAAGTATGAGATTGACAAGGACGGCCAAGGCCGCAACATAGGCATGTCGGGCCGCGAGAAAGGCTTGAAGAAACTCATGGCCATCAACGTGCTCAAACGCCTGGAGTCCAGCGTCAACTCGTTCCGCCTCACACTTCAGGGTGTCAAGGCCGCAGTCGATGACCGCCTGCGTGCCATCGAACAGTATGAGCAGCACCGCAGCGAATCTACCATTACCCTCACCACGCTGGAAGGCATGTTCGACAGCGAGGATGCTGAGAACGACTTCCTCGTGGGTGGCCGCAAGACCAGCGTGTCGCTGGCCGATATGGATTGCATCAGCTGGAAACGCGACCTGCTGAGCGACCAAGAACTCTTTGCCGACATTCTGGACATGATAGCCGACATTACCCCCGAGCACGACACCAAGCTACAGATCCTTACCGACAATATCCGTCACAAAGTATCCAACCCAATCAACCCTGGCAACCGCAAGGTGCTTATCTTCACTGCCTTCTCCGACACGGCAGAATACCTCTATCAGAATCTGGCACCCACCATGCAACAGCTCGGGCTGCATACCGGCCTCGTGACTGGTGACAAAGTGGCCTCTACTGTAAATAAAGTCAAGGCCGACTTCAACAATATCCTCACCCTCTTCTCGCCCCGCTCCAAAGAGAAAGACAAACTCCTGCCCGATGTGGCCGAAGAGATAGACCTGCTGATAGCCACCGACTGCATCAGCGAGGGACAGAACCTGCAGGACTGCGACTATCTGATCAACTACGATATCCATTGGAACCCCGTGCGTATCATCCAGCGTTTTGGCCGTGTAGATCGTATCGGCTCGCAGAACGAGGTCATTCAGCTGGTCAACTACTGGCCCGACATCGAACTCGATGATTACCTACAGCTCAAAGGCCGTGTAGAATCGCGCATGGCGGGTATGGACATCACCAGCGCCGGTGGTGGCAATGTGCTGCTCAGCAACGAGGAACAGTCCGACCTTGACTACCGTCGCAACCAGCTCAAGCGCCTGCAAGAGGAGGTTGTGGATCTGGAGGACATGGATTCGGGTATCAATATCATGGACCTTGGCCTCAACGATTTCCGGCAAGACCTGCTGGCCTACGTGTCGCAGCACCCCGATATTGAGCTCACTCCCTTTGGCATGAGTGCCGTGGTGCCCGCTTCGGCGGTGGCCAAGCCCGGCGTCATATATATTCTCAAAAACCGCAACAACGCCGTCAACATCGGCCGCCAAAACCTCCTACACCCCTTCTACATGGTGTATCTAAGCCACGAGGGCGAGGTGATTTGCAACCACCTGCATCCCAAACAGCTGTTGGATGTGATGCGCAATGTTTGTCGTGGTAAGGAAAAACCCTATCAAGATTTATGCGCCATCATCAACAACGAAACCGCCGATGGTCGGGACATGCAACATTATAGCAACTTGCTTGCTGATGCCATCAGTAGTATAATAACAGTAAAAGAGGAATCAGATATTGACAGCCTGTTTTCGGTTGGCGAAACCACCGCACTCTTGGGAGAGGTCAAGGGCTTGGATGATTTCGAGTTGATAAGCTTCTTGATTATTCGATAGCCTATGATTGATTTGAAGTTTCCTGCTAGTACAAAGGTCGGCAAGCCTGTGCCAAAGATTGCTTTCTACAAGCATCTGGAAGTGAATGCCAAGATGAGGCAACACTTTGTAGATGATGTGTTTGGTATCAACTGGCTCTATAAGATTGCACCTTCAACCGTGAACGTGACTGACGGGAAGCATGTACATGAGATTGTTGTCTTTGGTGCAGGCCTGAAGTCAAAGGACTGCCCAGATGATGTGTTTCTCTTCATCGACCAAAAGATGCCTCGCCATGTGGTGTTCATCCTTGAGTACGAGAACAAATATAAGGTCTTGCTCAACTATAAGGAATGGAAAGAAGGTCAGACAGACCAATTCAAGATAGTGAAAACCTTTATCACAGAATGGTTGACCGCCGATCAACTTTCGATTTCCCTTGAAGGTCAGACGATGGATGCCATCTATGAGGCAATGGCGGGTCAGGTTTCCGGCTTTGGAACAACAAACGCCCAAGACACAAAACGTATCGTAGAGTTAGAGACTTTGATTGCGAAAGGAGAAAAGGAAGTGGAAGCCCTCCAAAAGAAGATTCGCAACGAGCGACAACTGAACCGACAGATGGAAATGAACGGTGAAGCCAGAACGCTAAAAAAACAAATTGCCTTGTGGCAAACAGAATTACAAGAAATAAAACGATAAACAGATAAAATCATGGATAAACCTGAAAAATTAGAAATGCAGTCAGCTGATGGGGTACAGCTCAACCTTGACGCACTCTATCAGATTGCTCCATCCTGCTTTACGGAGGCAGCAGACCCCAAGACAGGAAAAGTGAAGCGCATGGTGAACTTTAACACCTTGCGCCAGCTGCTGGGTGACGATACCGTAGAAGATGCCCCTGAAGCATACGAATTCAACTGGGTAGGAAAACAAGCTGCTCGCGCCGAAGTGCTGCGTCCTATCAAGAAGACGCTTCGCCCTGTAAAGGAAGACAGTGTGGATTGGGACAACACACAGAACCTCTATATTGAAGGAGACAACCTCGAAGTATTGAAACTGCTGCAGAAGTCTTATCTCAATCAGGTGAAGATGATTTATATTGATCCACCATATAACACTGGAAAAAATCTTATCTACAAAAATGATTTCTCTGTTAGCGAAAAGGAATTTCTCATCAAGTCTGGAGTTATTGACGAGTACAATAATAGGCTGGTCACGAATACCCAAGCTAATGGAAGATTTCATTCCGACTGGTGTTCGATGATATATGCAAGATTATTAGTTTGCCGTTCATTATTAACAAAAGATGGTATTATTTGTTTAACTATTGATGATAGTGAAATAGAAAATGTCACAGCAATAATGAACGAAGTGTTTGGTGAAGTTAATCATCTTGCAACAATTGTTGTTAAGAATAATCCTTCAGGGCGTTCTACAACAAAAGGTGCTTCTATATCTCATGAATATGCATTATTCTATGGTGCTGACGAAGATACAACTTTAGGGAGACTTCCAAGAAATGAGGCTCAAATTGCAAGATATAAAGAGAAAGACGAAATGGGCGCATTTGAATGGGTGAATTTTAGAAAACATGGCGGTTATAAAGAAGATGCACCTTCAATGTATTATCCTATTTATGTCAAAAGGGACTGTTCATCATTTAGAATTCCAAAACTAGAATGGAATGACAATCAAAAAGAATACATTATATTGGAAGAGCCAATGACAGACGAAACAATTTCTTTACCAATAGATGAGCAAGGAAGACCAAGGCGTTGGAAATGGGGACTTGACAGAGCATTGTCATGTCCGTCTGAAATGATGGCTAAAAAAGACAGAAGTGGTGAACCTACAGTTTACATTAAAGCAAGAATGAATGATGAAGGTATGCTTCCATTAACGGTATGGGATGATAAGCAATATTCTTCAACTGAATATGGGGCTAATCTATTAAAGAAAATGTTTGGTGCTTCGTATTTTGATTATCCAAAATCTCTATATGCAGTAATTGATAGTCTTAAAATAGGTAGCCTTGATAAGAATTCTATTGTGTTAGATTTCTTTTCCGGTTCTGCTACAACTGCACATGCAACAATGCAACTTAATGCAGAAGATGGTGGTAAGCGCAAGTTTATTTGTGCTCAAATTCCTGAAAAAACGGATTGTGAGAGTGAATCTTATAAAGCAGGGTATAAGACAATTTGTGAAATCGGCAAAGAGCGTATCCGTCGTGCTGGCAAGAAAATCAAAGAAGAACATCCAGAAGTACAGGACCTCGATACAGGTTTCCGTGTTTTCCGTGTGGATAGCAGCAACTTTGAAGAAGTAGAGCATACTCCCAAAGACTGGGATCAAACTCAACTTGAACTGTTCTTGAACAACATTAAGGCAGACCGTGATGACCTTGACTTACTCTTTGGCTGTCTTCTAGACTGGGGTGTGAAACTCTCGCTGCCAATAACTTCAGAAGAAGTGGATGGCAAGATGATTTACACCGTCAATGAAGGTGACCTTGTGGCTTGCTTTGCAGAAAAAGTGACAGATAACGTGGTGAAGGCCATGGCTGACAAGATGCCACTGCGTGTGATTTTCCGTGATAGCTGCTTCGACCAGGATGCTGACAAGATCAACATCTATGAGACTTTCAAGCAGCTCTTGGATTGGACAGATGAACAAGTTGTCAAGAACATCAGAGTCATTTGAACGTAGTGAAAATAACATCGTTTACGATATTAAACGTATGAAGATAAAATATAAACATCAACGCTTCCAGGCAGAGGCTTCACGCGCGATAGCCAATGCCTTTACTGGTCAGCCTAAAAGTGATGGCCAAAGTGACCACACCATTGACCAGGGAAAGAATATAGGGCTTTTTACTCTCAGTGGTTTCGGCAACAAAAACGTAGTGCTTGCACGTGAAGCCATCTGCGAGAATGTGAGGGCAGTCCAGATGGAGCAAGGCTTGAAGCCTGTTGACTACCTGCAGGACATTCAGGGTGTAGGCATGGCTTTCACCATCGAGATGGAAACGGGTACGGGTAAGACTTACACCTATATCAAGACCATGTACGAACTGAATGAGAGGTACGGATGGACGAAGTTCATCGTGGTGGTTCCAAGCATTGCTATTCGAGAAGGTGTGTTGAAGAGTTTTGAGAGTATGCAGGAGCATTTTGCCCAGGAATATAACGGCAAGCGAATGCAGTACTTCATATACAACTCAAAGCAGCTCAGTAAGATTGATGCCTTTGCCAGTGATGCTGGAATGCACGTCATGATTATCAACACCCAGGCTTTCAACTCTTCAATGAACGAAGAGAAAAGTAAGGGTCCAAGAGCAGATAAGGCAGCACGAATCATCTTCGACAAGCGCGATGAGTTCGGAAGTCGTCGCCCTATCGACGTAATCAGTCAATGTCATCCTATCATGATTATTGATGAACCGCAGAGTGTGCTGGGCGTGGATAGGAATAACAAGACCCGAAAGGGCTTGGCTTTGTTCAAACCCTTGTTTACCCTTCTCTATAGTGCCACACACCGAAAGGAAGACATCTATAACATGATGTACCGACTGGATGCCATTGATGCCTATAATCAGAAGCTGGTCAAGAAGATTGAGGTGAAAGGTATCAAGCAGATTGGCTCGACAGCAACCAATGGCTATGTGTATTTGGAAGAAATCATCATAGGCAAAGGCAACCCACAAGCACGCATCAGCTTTGATAAGAAGTCGGCAACAGGTGTCAAGCAGACAAGCAAGGTGGTGGGTGAAGGATTCAACCTGCATGAGCAAAGTGGAGAACTAGCAGAATACGAAAACAACTTCATCATAGAGCGTATAGATGGATTGGAAGGTTGCGTCCGTTTCCTCAATGGTTTAGTTCTTCATGAAGGTGATGCTGTGGGTAGCGTCAACGAAGACTATCTGCGCCGCATACAGATACGTGAGACCATTCGTACCCATCTGGAACGTGAGCGTCAGTTGTTTGGTCAGAAGATTAAGGTGCTCAGCCTGTTCTTCATTGACCATGTGGATAGTTATCGACTATATGAAGGCGAGGACTCTAAAGGTAAGTTCGCCAAGATGTTTGAGGAAGAGTATGTAAATGTACTCTCTGAAATGATGCCAACCTTTAGTGATGAAGCTTACCTGCGCTATCTTTCTGACCCAAGAAATGCATCGTCAAAGGTACATCAAGGATACTTCTCAATGGACAAGAAGGGTAAGGCGGTTGACTCGGGCAACAAAGAAGGCGAAAATGAGGAACGTGCCTTTGACTTGATTATGAAGGACAAGGAACGTCTGCTTTCGTTGAATGAGCCTGTGCGCTTCATCTTTTCTCATTCGGCATTGAAAGAAGGTTGGGATAACCCTAACGTATTCCAAATTTGTACCTTGAAGAACTCCGACAACGAGACGAAGAAGCGTCAGGAAGTTGGTCGTGGTATGCGCCTGTGCGTAAATCAGAATGGCGAACGACAGGATGCGGATGTACTTGGCGAACACGTATTTGACACGAACATCCTTACTGTCATTGCCAGTGAAAGTTATGAAACATTTGCCCAGAAGCTACAGCATGAGATTGCAGAAGCCTGTGCAGAACGACCTATCATCATTACACCAACACTCTTTGAAGGAAAAACTTACACAAAGCCAGATGGTTCAAAAGGACGGTTCGACCTCACGCAGGCACGTGCAATTTACAATGCCCTTATCCGAAAGAACTATGTTGATGACGAAGGCGCGTTGACTCCTGAATATCACGAAGCAAAGAGAAATGGTACACTTGACTTCGGAAAGGTTGATGAAATGAAGGATGGTATCATTGCCGTTCTTGATACAGTCTTTGACCCTTCTTCATTCAAACCAGACGATGGCCGCAAACCTAAAGCTGCCACATTCCAAAAGGATAACTTTGACAAAAAGGAGTTTCAAGAACTTTGGAAGCGAATCAACCAAAAGACCTATTATCAAGTGAATTTTGACACTACCGACCTAATCAAGAAATCTATCAAGGCATTAGATGACAATCTGAAAGTGACTGAGATACGTATTGTGGTGGAAGAGGGCTCGTTGGAAAGTGTCAGAGATAGAGAATCGCTTGAAGCAGGTGAAGCTATGACCCAGGGCAATACCCGAACCATTCATGTAACTGAGGCTATCGGCAATGGTGTGGCTTACGACCTTATCGGGAAGTTGGTTACTGCAACAGGTTTGACGCGTAAGACTATCGTAGAGATTTTGAAAGGGATAAAGCCTGGAACATTCCATATGTTTAAGATGAACCCTGAGGAGTTTATCATCAAAGCTGGATTGATTATCAATGACTGCAAGGCTCTGGCCGTTATACAATGCATCAAATATGAGAAGCTAAACAATTCATTTGAAACTGACATATTTACAAAGGACACTCTCCGTGGGAAGTTAGGTATCAATGCTATTGAGTCAACGAAGTCGCTCTATGACCTTGTAGTACTTGACAGCATGGGGGTAGAGAGAGACTTTGCTGAGTCTCTTGAGCGGGAAGATGACGTTGTTGTTTACACCAAATTGCCTAGCGGCTTCTATATCAACACGCCAATGGGCAAATATAATCCTGACTGGGCAGTAGCCTTCCGTGAAGGAACTGTCAAACACGTTTATTTTGTTGCAGAATCAAAGGGAAATGACCTGCAACAAAGTCAGCTCCGTGGCTCTGAGGAAAGCAAGATTGAGTGTGCTCGTCGTCACTTCAAGGCCATCAGCGACAACGGATACATTTATGATGTAGCTAGAGATTATAAGTCATTGTATGATTTGGTGACAAAATAAAAGAATAATCATGATGGAAGATGTTGAGAAAAAGCCAAGAAGGCTGCAGGTGAAGAAGAAAAAAGTTGAGGAGGCTAAGCCGAAATCGGAAGTGCCACCTGTTGCCATTGTGCCACCCAAAAAGGAGGCGAAGGCTGATGTACCAAAGGAGTGGCCGGCACCATCAAAGGAGAATACGCTCTACTTAACTATCAAGCAATGCTATTTTGATGAGATTGTGGCGGGGACTAAGGATAAGGAATATCGCGAAATCAAAGAAACCACCTACAAGAGGTATTTGGACTGCACCCTCGACGGACTACCTTATTGGGCTGAGGATGAGATAAGTGAGGAGGATATGGAAAAGGGATTTATATGGGTGTGGAACAATGGGGTGTATCCTTATTTCGCAAAAGAGAGTATCTGGTATCTGAACCTGGCTGTGGGATATGCTAAGGAGCGCGACACGATGTTGGTGGAGGTATTGGATTTCAGTTTTGAACCCCTGACTCACGAAGATACTGGCAAGCCGCTCCGCTTCTTTGACCCAGAAATGAAGGGCGAAGCTATTTTTGATGACGATGGAGATCTCTGCTTTTGGATGATTGTGTTCCACCTCGGAAATATCGTTGAACTGAACCGAAAAAGAAGATAGGGAAATAAATAAAAGGGCGGCCGGTGGCCGCCCTTTGTTATCAGCAATAAGCAGGGGTCTGATTATTTGTTGAAAGCATCGACGCTCTCTTTGATGAGCTGGAAGGTGGCTTCGATGTCGTTGTCGAGACCCATGGAGAAACGGATGAGACCTTCGCTCATGCCCATTTCTTTCTGGATGTCTTCGGGAACTTCGGAGCTGGTGCTCTTGCCGGAGTTGCTGAAGAGGGTCTTGAAGTAGCCAAGAGATACGGCGAGGTAGCCAACGCCCTTATCCTGCATGCACTCCATGATCTTGCTGGCGCGCTCGGCAGTGCCCATGTCGATGGAGATCATACCGCCAAAGCCATAGCCTTCGTTCATCATGCTCTTGAAGAGTTCGTGGTCGGGGTGCTCGGGCAGTCCGGGGTAGTTGTATTTGAAACCAACCTCTTTGAAACGGTTAGCAAGATACATGGCGTTCTCGCTGTGTTTCTTCATGCGGATGTGGAGGGTGTGGAGGTTCTTGTTGATGGATGCGGAACGCATGGGATCCAGCACGGGGCCCAGGAGCATGCAGGTACCGTTGTTGACATCGATGAGGCTGTTGATATACTCGGCAGAGCCACAGATAGCGCCAGCCACGCAGTCGTTGGTACCGTTGATGTACTTGGTCATGGAATAAACGGTGATATCGGCACCCAGCTTGCAGGGGCTGAAGATCATGGGAGTGAAGGTGTTGTCAACGATGAGCTTGGCACCAGCAGCGTGAGCGATCTTGGAGAGCTCAGGTACGTTAGCGATGCGGAGCAGGGGGTTGTTCATGGTTTCAGTGTAAACAACCTTGGTGTTGGGGTGCTCGGCGACGGCTTTCTTTACTGCGTCAAGGTCCTGCATGTTGACGAAAGTGGTTTCAACACCGAACTTAGGCAGGTAGTTGGCCAAGAAAGCAAAAGTGCCGCCATAGGTGGTCATAGAACTGATGATATGGTCGCCAGCCTTAACTTCATGGATAAGGGCGCTGGTGATAGCTGCCAGACCGGAACCGGTAACCCAAGCTGCCTCGGTGCCTTCCATTGCTGCCAGACGCTCGCAGAGTGCCAGGTTGGAGGGATTCCAGTGACGGCTGTAGAGGAAGTAGCCTTCGGTTTCGCCGTGGAAGGTGTCGGTCATGAGATGTGCCTCAGGGAAGGTGAAGGTTGCACTGTCGCAGATTGCGGGGTTGACACCACGGTTGGCATCACGACCATCGATGCGCTGGATAGCGGTTGCGGGATCGAAATTTTTCATGGTTGTTTGTTTTATGTTGTTAATAATGTATTGTTGTTTTTCGAAAAAAAAGTATTGTTACGCCAGTTTCTTACATGTATATGAGGAAGATGGCAGGATGTTTGTGCAGTTGAGGGGGATTGGTGAGCCATTTGCGGGCCGCACGGGTGTGGATGTACTGCGACGGCAGGGTGAGGTCGCAGGCCACACAGATGCGTGTGGTGGGCTGTAGGTTGCGGGCCAGATAGTCAAGCAACTTATCGTTTCGGTAAGGTGCCTCGATGAAGATCTGGGTTTGGCTGTCGCGATAGACGGAGGTCTCTATTTTCTTGATCCAGGCCGAACGCTGAGCCCCATCGATGGGAGGATAGCCTAAGAAGGCAAAATTCTGGCCATTGAATCCTGAAGCCATCAACGAGAGCATGATGCTGCTGGGGCCGACAAGGGGGATGATATCGATGCCTTGACGCTGGGCCTCGGCAGTGATTAGGTTGCCAGGGTCGGCAATACATGGCAGGCCCGCCTCGGACATCAGCCCCACGTTGCAACCCTGGCTGATGGGGTCGAGGTAGTGGATGGTATCTTCTGGCCTAGTGTGCTCATTGAGTTCGTAGAAAGTGCAGTCGTCAAACGGTGCAGCCGTGTAGCCCATACGTTTGAGATTGCGCCGAGCGGTACGAACATCCTCGACAATAAAGGTACGACAGGTGTTGAGCAGCTCACGATTGTACGCGGGCAGCGAAACATTGATATCGTCGGCTCCTATGGGCACGGGGAAAAGGATGAGTGAGGGCATGGTTTTGTTGATTAGACCATTTTCAGGAAGCCTACCTCTTTCTCGGTAAGTTCGCGATAACGGCCACGGGGAAGGTCTTTCTTGGTGAGGCCGGCAAAGACGACACGGTCGAGTTTGTGCACATTGTAGCCAAAGTGCTCAAAGATGCGACGCACGATGCGGTTTTTGCCGCTATGGAGTTCAACACCCACGATGCGCTTGTCGTTGGCCGACTGCACATACTGGATGTCATCGACATGGATGGGACCGTCTTCGAGTTCGATGCCCTCAAGCATCTGACGCATATCGTCGCGGGTGACGGGACGGTCAACCTCCACCTGATAGATTTTATACACTCCGGTGGAAGGATGGGTGAGACGGCGGGCCAGATCGCCATCGTTGGTGAAAAGAAGGAGGCCGGTGGTGGCACGGTCGAGGCGGCCTACGGGGTAGATGCGTTCGGGGCAGGCGCCATCAATGAGCATCATTACCGTTTCGCGCTCCTGCGGATCGTCAACAGTGGTAATGAAGCCCTTGGGCTTGTTGAGCAGGAAGTAGCGCTTGCGCTCGGAGCGCAGGGTTTCGCCACCATAATTCACCACATCGCCTTCGCGCACCTGATAGCCCATTTCGGTTACTACCTTGCCATTGACGGTTACGCTGCCTGCGGCAATGAGCTTGTCGGCCTCGCGGCGAGAGCAGATGCCGGCATTGGCAATATATTTGTTTAATCGGGTGGTGCCGTCATATTTCTTAGGCGTGGGAGGTGGTGTTTTTGCCTTGGGGGCGGTGCGCTCCTCGGCATTGCCGGCACGTGACGCAGACCCATGCTGGCCGGGACGACGCATACTGTGGCTCTTGCCATGATGGTTGCGGCGACCGCTGGTGGCAGGTTTCTGATCCTGGCTGTCGTTTTGGAAGCGGTTGCCGTCACGGGCGGGACGCTCTTCGCGGTTGAAGCGGTTGCCGTCACGGGCGGGACGCTCTTCGCGGCTGAAGCGGTTGCTTTCACGGGCGGGACGCTCCTCACGGTTGAAGCGGTTGCCTTCACGAGCGGGACGCTCTTCGCGGCTGAAGCGGTTGCCGTCACGGGCGGGACGCTCTTCGCGGTTGAAGCGGTTGGAACGAGGTTTCTCATCGTCGTCACGACGGGAGTTGCGGCTGCTAGCCACAGTCGGCCGACCCACACGGGGGCGGCGGCCGGAGGATTGCTGGCCGTTGTGGCCCTTACGGGCGGAATTGGAATTGTAGTCTTTTTTTTCCATTGATAGGTTTTAAAATCTCATTTTATATGGGAAGAAGGTGTCCATTTCCTGCTTGTTGCGCAGTAGGGCCACCTCTTCGGCCAATCTAAGCAATATTTCCAGCTTCATGAACCGGAGCCAGGATATTGCTTTATCGTCTTTGCGGCAGGCCAATGCAAACATGATATTTGCCTCGTGCAGATGAGTGCGCACCCAGTCGCGCGAAGCGCTATCGCCATCTATGGCATGGCTCAGCAGTCCGAGCCAATGGTAATTGTGCTGCACGAGCCATTGTTCTGCCTCGATGTCATCTTGCAAGAAATTGCTGAAAGCGGCAAGTTCGGGATAGCCCTGTGTGGCCAAAAACTCAAAGAATTTGGCACTGCCACTGATGGCTTGTTGCAAAGCCAACAGCACCCGCACATCATATTTCAACAATCCTAGAGAAGACACTTTGTAACTATTTATGAGTTAAGATTTAAGATTTAAGAGTTTTTGCGGAAAAACTTCCACTAATCTTTATGGGGGGCTTTTGCGCCGAACTCATAAATCTTAAATCATAAATCTAAAATATTATGCACTATTGTCTAATATGGGCGCCAAGCTGGGTTTCGAGATTTTTCTGGAGTTTGGCCATGACGGTCTCGATTTGCTTGTCGTTGAGGGTCTTTTCTTTATCCTGAAGGATGAAGCTGACGGCATACGACTTCATACCTTCGGTGATGCCCTTGCCTTCGTAAACGTCGAAGAGGCTCACTTTCTTGAGCAGTTTTTTCTCGGTTGCGTAGGCCACGCGCTCGATTTCGGCAAAGGTGACCTTCTTTTCGATAATCAATGCCAGATCGCGACGCACTTCGGGGAACTTGGGCACTTCGGCAAAGAGGACTTCCTTGGTGGGATAGCTCTTGAGTAAGAGGGTCCAGTCGATATCGGCATAAAAGACATCCTGCTTGCAGTCCATGCGTTTGAGGGTTTCTTTGCTCAGGCGGCCGAAAGAGCAGAGCTGCTTTTTGCTGTCGCGGAACACCACATCGATACCTTCGGCATAATACTGCTCGGTGGCCGGAACAAATTCCAGACGAGTCATATTCATGCGCATACGGCGCAGAATGTTCATCACATGGGCTTTGAGCTGATAGAAATCCACATCCACGGGCTTAGCCATCCAGCTTTCGCCAGTCATCTTACCGGTCATGAAGATGGAGACATGCTGGGTTTCGACAAACTTATCGGTGACCTTATGCTCGGGGGTGATATCCTCACGGCGCATGGCCATCTTGTAGGAACGGCCAAACTCGTAGAGTTTCTGATCGTGGATTTTATAATTCAGGTTGCGCACCACGCACTCCAAACCGCAATAGAGAAGGGTTTGGCGCATGACGTTGAGCTCTTTGCTCAAAGGATTGAGGATATGGATGCTGTCGTCGGCGGAAAAGTCGGGATTGTTTTCGAAATACTCGGCCTTGGTGAGCGAGTTGTTCATGATCTCGCTGAAACCGTTGTCGGTAAGATAGTCGCTCACAATGTTCTGCAGGCGGCGGGGATTGGGTTTCTGGCCAAAGGACAGACAGCTGCTAATGCGCTCGTCAACATTAATATTATTGTAACCATATATTCTCATGATCTCTTCCACCACGTCGCACTCGCGATATACATCGACTTTGCAGGTGGGAATGAGAATGTGCATACCCTCGGCAGTCTCGCTGACAATCTCAATGTCGAGCGAAGTGAGGGCGGTGCGGATAGCTTCTACGGGAATCTCCTGGCCCACCAAGCGGGTGATACGGTTGAAATTGATGTCAACCTCGGCACGCTTGATTTCTTCGGGATATACATCCACCACCTCGCTAGCCACGGTGGCACCGGCCACTTCCTGCAGCAGTTTCACTGCGCGCTGCAGTGCCCACATGGTGATGTTGGGGTCGCAACCACGCTCGTAGCGGAAGGATGCGTCGGTCTTCAGCGTATGACGCTTGGAGGTTTTGCGGATGCTCATGGGGTTGAAGTAGGCACTCTCCAGGAACACGCGGGTGGTGGCGTTGGTGATGCCGCTCTTCTCACCACCGAAAACACCGGCAATGCACATGCCTTCCTGTTCGTTGCAGATCATCAGGTCGCGCTCATCCAGCTTGCGTTCTACGCCATCGAGGGTGACGAACTTGGTGTCGTGGGGCAGGGTTTTTACAATGACGTGGTTGCCGGCAATCTTGTCGGCATCGAAAGCGTGCATGGGCTGGCCTACCTCCATAAGCACAAAGTTGGTGACATCAACCACATTGTTGATGGGGCGGATGCCGATGGTGCGCAGCTTGTTTTGCAGCCATTCGGGCGAGTCGGCCACTTTCACATTTTCCAGCGTGATGCCGGTATAGCGGGGACACAGGTCGGGTCGCTCAACGGTCACCTTGATGGGATTGGCGCAGGTGTTCTTGGCACCGCTCAGGTCGGCCACTTCGGGCCATTTGATATGTTTGCCCTCGCCGTTGCGGGTATTGAGCACGGCCACGATGTCGCGAGCCACACCAATGTGCGAGGTTGCGTCGCTACGGTTGGCGGTAATGGCCACTTCTAGGGTGTAGTCTTCTTCGAGGTGGAAATATTCTTTGGCGGGCATACCCACGGGAGCATCGGGGGGGAGCACCATGATGCCGGCATGATCCGAACCGAGCTGGAGCTCGTCGGCAGCACAAAGCATACCCTCGCTCACTGCGCCACGCAGCTTGCCTTTCTTAATCTCGTAGAACTCGGTGTCGGAAGTCCAGATCTTGGTGCCGATCTGGGCACACACCACTTTCTGTCCGGCAGCCACATTGGGAGCGCCACAAACGATATTCAACGGGGTTTCACCGCCCACGTTGACGGTGGTCAGGTGCAGATGGTCGCTGTCGGGGTGATTCTCGCAGGTAAGCACCTCGGCAATTACCACATGTTCCAAACCGCCCTTAATACTTTCTACTTTCTCCACGCCCTCGATTTCAAGTCCGCTGAAAGTCAGCAGGTCGTCGAGTTCGTTAGGTGTGAGGTCGGTATCGACATACTCACGGAGCCATTTATATGAAGCCTTCATCTTACTATTTTAGATTTACTATTTTAGATTTAAGAGTTTTCGCTATATTTCTTGCAAAAAAATCATTCCCGAGTAATTTGCATGTGACAATAACTCTTAATTCTTAACTCTTAATTCTTAACTCTTACTTTTTAACTAACCATTGATTTTTGCCCAAGTGTCTTTGAGGCTGCAGGAGCGGTTGAACACCAGATGACCATCGTTCATATCACGGTCGGTGCAGAAATAGCCCATGCGCTCAAACTGGAAACGCTGAGGTTCTTCGATGCCCTTCTCGTTAACCACCATCTTGGCCTCGGCCAGTGCGGGTTCCAGCTTGCAGTTGTGGAGCACTTTAAGACTGTCGGGGTTGAGGTTGTCGAGGAAGGTCTTGCCTTCGGGGGCCACATCGGGAGCCTCGGTGGCAAAGAGGCGGTCGAACAGACGCACTTCGGCATCAACAGCATGTTTGGCGCTTACCCAGTGCAGGGTGCCCTTCACCTTGCGGCCGTCGGGAGCGTCGCCACCACGGGTTGCGGGGTCGTAGGTGCAATGGATGCAGGTGATGTTGCCTTCGGCATCCTTCTCCACGCTCTGTGCGGTGACAAAGTAAGCATAGCGCAGGCGCACTTCCTTGCCTATCGACAGACGGAAGAATTTCTTGGGAGCCTCCTCCATGAAGTCCTCGCGCTCGATGTAGAGCTCGCGGCTGAAGGGTACCTGGCGGGTGCCGTCGGCCTCACATTCGGGGTTATTGACTGCGGTGAGCATCTCTTCCTGGCCTTCGGGATAGTTATCGATAACCAGCTTAACGGGGTTCAGCACAGCCATGCGGCGCTGAGCCACCTTGTTCAGATGGTCGCGCAGACTGTTTTCCAGACGCACATAATCGATGATATTGTCGCGCTTGGCCACTCCGATATCCTCGCAGAAGTTGCGCAGACTCTCGGGAGTGTAGCCACGGCGGCGGAAGCCGCAGATGGTAGGCATACGGGGATCGTCCCATCCGCTTACATAATTCTCTTTTACCAGCTGCAACAGTTTGCGCTTGCTCATCACAGTGTAGTTGATGTTGAGGCGGGCAAACTCGTACTGGTGGCTGGGCCAGATGCCGAGCTGTTCGATAAACCAGTCGTAGAGCGGACGGTGGATGTCGAACTCCAGGGTGCAGATGCTGTGAGTGATATTCTCAATGGAGTCGCTCTGACCGTGAGCATAGTCGTACATGGGGTAGATGCACCATTTGCTGCCAGTGCGATGGTGATCGGCATGGAGGATGCGGTACATGATGGGGTCGCGGAACTGCATGTTGGGGTGAGCCATATCAATCTTGGCACGCAGCACTTTCTCGCCGTCGGCAAACTCGCCGTTCTTCATGCGCTCAAAAAGATCAAGGTTTTCTTCAACAGAACGGTCGCGATAGGGGCTGTTCTTGCCGGGTTCGGTAACGGTGCCACGGCCCAGGCGAATTTCTTCCTGAGTTTGGTCGTCAACATAGGCAAGACCTTTCTTTATCAGCACAACTGCCCATTCATAAAGCTGGTCGAAATAATCAGAAGCATAATGCACACTGGCCCACTCAAAACCGAGCCAACGAATATCCTGCTGGATGGAATCTACATATTCCGTGTCTTCTTTTACAGGATTGGTGTCGTCGAAACGCAGATTGGTCTTTCCGCCGTATTTCTTGGCCAGACCAAAATTCAGGCATATCGACTTGCAGTGGCCGATGTGCAGATAGCCGTTGGGTTCTGGGGGGAAGCGGGTCAAGATTGACTTGTAAGTACCTTCAGCGAGACCCTGCTCGATGATTTCTTCCAAAAAATTACGAGATGTGTTTTCTTCCATCTTTTATAAAATATTCATTATTATATACTTGTTATCAAATGCAACTACTGCATTATCTAGCAAAGTTACGAAAAATATTTTATATATAGAAGAAAAAGTTTTCAAACACCGCCCAACACGGGCTTTCCCCTATCCGATTTCCACCTCAATCCAACCGATATCCTCCCATGGAACTCACTTTTGCACAGCTCTAAACAGTTATTCTTTGTCGGCTTCCGGCATGGGGATATTCTCATTATAGATTTTCACCAGTTGGGCATAGAATTGGTCGAGCTGAGAGGCCAGCTCGGCTTCACCTACCGACTTGAAGAACCTCACCAAGATATCCTTCACATCATCGGTGCCGGTCACTTCCGTGGTCAGCTCCTCCACCACCCTATCGGTGATAAGGGCCGGTGCATCAGCCTTGACCAGAAACTCGTAAGCCAGCGTAGCCACATTCAGATGTGCATCTCTTATCTTCCTGATACCTAAGCGCAAATCTTCGTAGGTGTGACCCGTGGCGATAGTCATT
Source organism: Bacteroidales bacterium (assembly GCA_024400545.1). GTDB lineage: Bacteria > Bacteroidota > Bacteroidia > Bacteroidales > P3 > Colimorpha. Next base: position 18,378 of record JAKSMO010000049.1, read on the forward strand.
GCATCAATACTCAAATACAACTGACCGTAGAGTTCATTCACTTTGTCGGCATCCACCAAATCCGCTTCGCTGGCCTCTTTCCTACCCTTCTTCACATCCAGCACACTCTGCGCAATGTCGAAGACAAACAGCTGCGCCAATTGGTTATATTCATACATCGAGGCCCTGTAGTCCTTACCGGCATCGGCCATTTGAATTTTTTCCTGAAAGGCATTGAACCGTTGGGTTGACACATTCGCATTGTAAGCCGTAAACACGCTGGCAATGGCCGCACCCGCACTGGCAATAGCCGCAATGGCAGCCCAGGTTTCGGCAGTGATTCCCGTCACTTTTCTCCACACTCGCTTAGCAACACGAACTATTTTTTTAACAAACATATAGTCTTTATTTTAGGTTAAGTTTCAATATATTTTTCCAAGGTCACACGCATTGTGCTCAACGCTATTTTTCACTCATAGCACCTGAGCCATCACCCGCCCAAAATCACGATGCAAAGATACTAATTTTTTCCAACATAATGCATTTCTTATTATAACTTAGGAAGTCATCTATATAAAAAGTGGTGCTATTATGTTGCTTCATTAAAGAAAAATTTGTATCTTTGCGCTTTGAAACAAACAAATTATTATCACTATGAAGAAATCGTTAATAGCTGTAACTGTGGCTGGTAGCCTTATGCTGGGCAGCTGCACTTTTCTCGACAATTTGGCTAAAAATGTGTCGAGCATCGCAAATCTTGTCAATTGTGAATATAGCCTGAAGAATGTTTCCAACGTGACTGTGGCCGGCGTGAATGTGAAGAATGTGGCCAACGGCAATATTTCCGCCACCGATGTGGTGATGCTGGTGAGCGCCATTACTTCTAAGAGCGTGCCCCTGGGATTGAACGTGAATATCGATGTGAAGAATCCTACCGAGAACAACGCCTTGCTGACCATGATGGACTGGGCTTTGGACGTGGCTCAGAATGAGTTTGCCACCGGCAACACCAACCAGAACTACACCATTGGTGCCAGCAAGACCACCACTGTGCCCCTGGGTGTGAGCACCGACCTCTATTCTTTCTTCAGCAAGAGCGGCATCGAGGCTCTGAAAAGCTTTGCCAGCAGCTTCAACAGCGAGGGTAAATCCAGCCAGCTCGGCCTCCGTATCCGTCCTTCGGTTTCGGTTGCAGGTCAGACCATCAAAACCCCCAACTACATCCAAATCCTGAAACCCACCACCAGCACCACAACCAACACCAGCAACTCCGGCAGCACCAACTCCGGTAGCACCAACTCCGGCAGCAATGGAAGTAACGGCAGCAATGGCGGTAGCACTTCTGGCAACGGTATGAATTTGGGCGGTGGTATTAAGCTCAAGTAAGAATACACCATTTTGTAGCTTTAAATACAACGGTGGTCGCTAATGCAGCGGTCACCGTTTATTTGTTGGCCAACAAAACGCCATTAACCATTTGCAAATCAATCGCCTCACATGCTTACCAAAGTGTAATTTAAATGGATACTCGTGGTAGTACATATACGACGAGAAAAGGCAACATGTGGGACGGATAAGGGACTTGATGTGATGCTACCTTGGGAGTGAGGGAAATGCTTTGTGGATATTCCTCAATTCTTAATCGCACATGATTTTGTAGTAAAGCTGCCGGACAAAGCCATATTTTGTGAGGGACGAATCAGCGATATAGCCCAATTTTTGCAAGCTAAGGATAGAAGCCATATTGTAGGGCGACACGGTGGAACACAAAAGGTTAACACCCAGCTGCAACGCCGCGTCTTCGAGCAGTCTGCCTAACTGCTGCTGCCGCCCATGTCCGCGAAATTGAGGGTGGACGAGACAGATTTTATAGTTGGCTGATTTGTAATCGAGAGCATTGAATGTGGACAGGTATTGGGCAAGGTCTTCCGCATCACCCTTTGACGGAATGTAAAGCACAGCAACGGCCACCAGCTGGTTATCGACTACATCACCTAATGCCACATGCGGGGCCTGCAAGCAAGACTGCCACATTTGGGCGGTATTGCGGCGCAAAAGATCAGGCCGAGGCAGATTATCAAGCACCAATGTTTCTAATGCCAGCACCTGGGGCAAATCGGACAATGACAGTCGTTGAATCATTTGGTAAAGGACAGTAGTTTAGCCAACTATTTTTTAAATAATAGAGGGTTCAGCCATAGAAGGCCGAACCCTCAATTATTATTTATTGATTAATAATCATCAATTAAAACAGGCCTTCAAGAACCTTGTCGTCAACGAGCTGAGGCAGGGTGACTTTGAGGTTGGGGTTGAGGTCCATGGCGCGCTTGATGGCGAACATAGCGCCCTCGTTGCGAGCCCAGCTGCGGCGGCTGATACCGTTGTTGACATCCCAATAGAGCATGAGTTTGAGACGGCGGTCGCAATCGTCGGAACCGTCAAGCACCATACCGAAGCCACCGTTCATCACTTCGCCCCAGCCTACGCCGCCACCATTGTGGATGGAGACCCAGGTAGCACCGCGGAAGGAGTCGCCGATGACGTTCTGCACTGCCATATCGGCGCAGCGGTTGGAACCGTCGTAGATGTTGCTGGTTTCACGGAAGGGGGAGTCAGTGCCGGATACATCGTGGTGGTCACGACCGAGCACGATGGGTGCGGAGATTTCGCCCTTGGCGATAGCCTGGTTGAAACGCTCGGCAATCTTGGTGCGGCCTTCGCAGTCGGCATAAAGGATACGGGCCTGAGAACCAACAACAAGGTGATTCTCCTTAGCACCCTTGATCCACTGGATGTTGTCGCGCATCTGCTGCTGGA